>JAITDV010000489.1 GCA_031282385.1 Planctomycetaceae bacterium
TGCTCGTACTATAAATTGCGTGACTCAAGAGCGTGATTTATAGTACGAATAGTATCCATCGCCGAATTTTAATGTGCGTTCGATATAGAGATTCTTTTTAACAGGATTAAAAAAATGAAAATTATTAATCAGAAAGCGGTAACAATTTTTGTTACATTATTTATTACGGTCAATTTTTGCAATACTATTTTTGCAAAGACGCCGGAGTTGCAGACGCCGAAGTTGTTGGCGGTATTGCCGGAATATTGTCCTACGCCGGACGGAATGGCGATTGATTCGGAGGGGCGGCTCTGTGTTGCTTGTCCGAATTATGCGGATCAAACCAAACCTGCCGTTGTTATACGAATCGATAAATCGGGCAAAATTGAAAAATGGTTCAACGTGCCGATTCTCAAAGAGACCGGAGTTGCTTGTCCGATGGGAATTGCGTTTGGGCAAGAAGGCGAGCTTTATATTTGTGATAATCAAGGTTGGACGGGCAAGCCGGAAGGACAGTTCAAAGGAAGATTGCTCGAATGCCGTGTGGAAGGACAAGGTGATAACGCAAAAATTACAACACGTGTAATTGCCGCCGGTATTGAACATCCGAATGGCGTCCGATTACACAAAGGTAAAATTTACGTTACGAATAGTCTGATGACAAAAATTAAACATGAAACCGGTTTACTTGTCAGCGGCGTTTATTGTTTTGATCCAAAGGTAAAAGAAACAATTAATGTAACGAATACTGTTGACGATGCTAATTTGTTTTTGACTGTTTTGACATATAATAAAGATTGTCAGTATGGTATAGATGGAATTGCGTTTGACAAAGCGGGAGATTTGTATCTAGGTAATTTTGGTGATGGAACTATTATTCGTACAAAAATTGACGGCAACGGTAAAGCCGGAGAAACAAAGGTTTGGGCGAAGAATCCAAAAAATCTGCGGACAACTGATGGGATTTGTTTTGATGACAACGGGAATTTGTATATTGCGGATTTTTCGGAGAATGCGATTGCGGTTGTAACGCCGGAAGCTAACGTTTATCGTATTGCAAAATCACCTGACAACGACGGCGCAAAAGGTGAACTCGATCAACCCGGTGAACCAATTGTCTGGAAAGGAAAACTTATTGTAACATGTTTTGATATTGTAACCGGACCTGACAAAGTAAATACCAAACACGACAAACCATTCACAATCACTACTCTTGATTTGGTACCATAGAGAATCTTTAATAAACTGTTCACACTTTAGATTTCATTTTGAGTTACGCAATTTATAGTATGAGCAATATCTACTTGTGTCATTTCGCTTGAATACGGCATTCATGCGAAATGATACTTAATTTTTCAATCCCGTTCGGGACTGGAAAATTAGACCTTTTTTCTAACCTAAAAATACACCAACGCAACAAAAAAACTACAACGAAAAACCGCCTTTAACTCCTCCGAGACCACCCCTAGCCCCTCCGAAGGAGGGGAATAAGAAGATGCCTCCGAAGGAGGGGAATAAGAAGACGCCTCCGAGAGAGGCGAATAATTCCCCTCCTTCGGAGGGGTCAGGGGTGGTTTCCTACAGGTTATCGAAAAGGTCTATTAAATATCACAAAAAAATATCACGACTGAATGGTTACTTATTTTCGTTGCTTACGGTGATTTCGCCGATTAGTTTGTTGTCAATAAAATTAGCAAGTACGTATGTATTTCGACCATCGTGTACATGAATTTTTTTACTGTAACCATTATTTTTTGTGCCTCCTGTTTTTAATATTTGCCCTAGTGTAATTTCATGTTCGCCTACCGGTAATTCAACACGATAAACTTGAATATGATCCGGTAATAAATTCCAACAACGAGTATCCGCAGTCTCCAATGATTCCCATAACATTCCACCTAACTCCAACGCTAAACCTACCCATGAATTTGCATCGGTTGCTTTTTTTGTACCGTAAATTATTCCTTTTTTGAACGCGCGTCTGATAATCGCTCTCGCAATAATTATTGGTTGATTTGCTTCAAATTGTGCTGTTGCCATATTGCTAATGTTTGTAATTCGTTCTGCGGTACCGGAAAATTTGTTGTCAACCAAAACATCTATTTCACTCTGTAACTTATAGCCAAGTTTATTTGCGTCTGGAGTAACAATTACAGGAATCATAATCGGAGCAAAATCAGGAATCAACGACACATCAGAAACATGACTCAAAATAGCAGTTGTCAAAATCTGTGCTTCATGCAGCACTTGACAATTTCTTTGTTCTTTATACGGTCCTCTGCCTGCAAGCACAAAAACATAAACTACGCCGTTGCCGGACTTGCTGTGCAAACCGTTTTTCACTCGTTCAAGGTCTTTGCTGATTTGATAATTGCCAAATTTTTTGTCGCTCGTCCACAAACCGGCTTTTTCATAATTCTTGTACGCGTCGTCATAATTCCGCTTCGTCTCCTCCAACAATAAACCCGAAAGATACGCACCAATTGGAACGTTACGATAATTCACCTCAACCTGTTTTTGCAAATTCGAATTATTGTTACTTAATTTCGCAACTTCGTTTTTTCGGCTTTCGATAATTTTATTTTGTTTATCATTGATCTGCATTGCATAAGCGTAAGCGTCAGTTCCATCATACATGAGATTTGAAATTGCCAGAAAAACACGAATTAACACCTTTTCATAATCTTCACCGACATACGCCAAACTATTATCATCCGTTATTAACGACGCGGCATTACGAGCGGCATTTGTTGCTTTCTCCTGTTCAATCCGGTCAAAATTATCACGTACTTCGCGCAACAATAATTCCGCTGACTTAGGACGTCCGCTGCAAAGTTCAATTATTGCACTATTCAATTTAAGCAAATCCTTATCTTTACGCGAACTCATTTTTATTGCGCGATTGACGTCAGATTTTGCCTTATCGACTTTACCTCCTATAAATTCATCACGGATTTTAATATGGCGTTCACCAAAACTATGACAACCTGCTACAACAAAAAAAATAACGATTGTCGTTACCGCAATAAAAAAACGACACAGAGAAAAGTCAAACCGCCAACAATTTCGTAACAAATATTTCATAAACTGTTCATACTTGAATTTTCATTTACCTTTGCCTGATTACCTATCGGCAAGCAGGCTTTTACGCTCTTGAGTCCTGCAATTTATAGGACGAGCAGTATAACTCTCAATTGACACAAAAATTAAATAGACAATCTATTTTTTTATTTTGTTTGGCAAAGTATTTCACCCGCAAGATTGCGGTAATCTTCTGCGCCGTTTGAATGCGGATCGTATTCAAATATAGGTCGTCCGAAACTTGGAGCTTCGGCAAGACGGATGTTACGTCTGATTTTTGTTTGAAACATTTGTGCGTTTGACCAGACTGTTGGTTTTGATTGTGCTTGCTTGAAAAACGCGTTAATATCCTCCGCAACCTCCGACGCAAGCCGCGTTTGACCATCATACATACAAAGAATAACACCGCTCAACATAAGCCGGTTGTTCAATCTCTTGGCAACAAGTTCTATCGTTTGCAGCAACTTGCTCAAACCATGCAGAGCCAAAAAATGCGGTTGTAGCGGAATAAAAACTTCATCAACCGCCGTCAACGCATTGATTGTAAGCACGCCGAGCGACGGCGGACAATCTATTATCACATAGTCAAACTCTATATCATCCTCCGCCAATTTATCACGCAAAATTACCTCACGCCCAACAACTCCCGCAAGCTCCATCTCCGCCGACGCAAGATCAAGATGCGCAGGAATTATCCAAAGATTATCGTTGATTTGACGCCGTACGTCTGATAATTTCAAATCGCCAACCAGCACATCATAAACTGAATCAAATTCAACTTGAGGTTCTACCCCAAAATGCAATGACGCATGAGCTTGCGGATCGAGATCGATCATACAAACTTTTGCTCCGGTAGCTGCAAGCGCAGCACTTACATTTACAGCTGTTGTTGTTTTACCAACTCCGCCCTTTTGATTCATTATCGCAATTGACCGCATTTTCACCTCAGTTATACCGAACACACTTTAGAATTTAGGCAACACAAAGACATAATCGCAGGCTTGCAGATAAGTAAACCTACAAGTGTTAACGAAAATTAAAGTGTAAACAGTTTAAATAATTTTGTTAAGTGTTTTTTTTGATTCCAGTAAAATTTGTTAAGATTCAGTTTAATCAAATCACAAAAATATTTTCGTTACGAAAAAAATAACCGGAATCTCCAGACCGATTGCGAAGTTTACAAATTTTCAGAATTAATTTCAAGACCAATTTTAAACTAAACTTTTCACACTTTAAATTTCATTTACCTTCGCCTGATTACTTATCAGAAAGTAGGCTTTTACGCTTTTATGTCACGCAATTTATAGTACAAATAGTATATTCACAGTTTAAAAAATTTACATTTATTCTGTAAGGGTTATTCGCAGAAAACTCATACGGAGTAAATGTTGTTAGAGTTACATTTGAGTCAGAATTATATGACGTCTAATGATTTGTGTAAATCGTTTTCCATATTTATTATTTCGTCATCGTTCAAACCGTACAATTTGTAAATGGCTTCATCAATTTTATTGTCAATTGTTTTGATTTGATTTGTAATAAATTTTTTTGCCGATGAATTTAATTCAGCTTGTTCACAATATTTCAATCGTAACATCTCATTGACCAACACAACAAAATTATCGCACCGAATCCTATCAGTCTCATTCGATAAATCAAGTAACGGAACCGGAAATTTACCAATTCCATTTGGCATATATTCAAATATTCCGCCACCGGTTTGTTTTGCCAGATATTGATAACGCCACTTGAATAGTTTGGAGTTAAGTATTGCTAATAAATATTTGAGAGGATAATTCGGATTGATTGCAAAAATTACCGACGTATTTGATAAACAGAGCGAATCGCAATCCTCACTCAAAATAAATTCGTTATTTTTATTGCGATACGAACAACAGATTTTTGCCGTGTGATATTTTTCTTTATGAAGCGGAAACGTATAATTCCACCATTTTACGCAATGCCTACGTTTCTTGTCTGCTCTGTTTTTTAATTTTTTTTTATTTGCCGTCAAATAATTACGAATCGCTGTAGGCAAATCATCAAACTCATCTACATCTTCCACATAAAGCACAAAATCCATTGCGACATCTGCAAAATAACGTCTAATATTTTCACCGCTAATGCGTCTTTTTATAAATTGTTTTGGAAACTGCGACGGATATTCGTTGAACAAAAAAATATCATTTGCTCCTGTTTCCATGCCGCGGCCAACTAAAAATAAATCACGTAATAAAGGATGTTTGCCATCTATTTTTTTGTTTAATTTCGCAATTTTAGAATCAACTAACGCAAAAACGTTATCACGATTTAATGTAACTGAAAAGTAATTTTTGTTGTCGTTGATGAAATTTGCAACAGTTTCTGCATCGGCATTTTTGTTTTTGAATACAGTTGCTTTGATAGTGTTATTCTTGTGGTTACCGTTAAAAATAATAATGCCTGATGTAATTGAGGCGTCGGCAAAAACTTGATAACGTTCAAAATTCACCGCTCGCGTGAAACGTCCGTCTGACAATATTAAATTACGCAACCGTAAAGCTTTGTCCGAAAACAAAAACGCATTGGAAACAATATAACCAATTTCGCTTTTAGATATTTGAAGTGCCTTATAGATAAAATAAAAAAGTATATCGCTTTTATCTTGCCATATTTCGGAGTATCTATTTTGAATATACAACACCTCTTCGTTACCGGCTCCGAGACTTTGTATATTGTAATAAGGAGGATTGCCTATCACAGCATCAAAACCGCCATGTTCAAAAATTGATGGAAATTCTTTTTCCCAATCAAAACAATTTATCCGTACTTGTTGCTCTTCTGATAAATTTTTTAATTTATCATGCTGATAAAAATCTGTGCCGACAAGACTATTACCGCACTTGATGTTGCCGTCAAGAGCAGATAATAACTTCGATTCGGAAGAATGAAATACTTGTCCTTCCGTTATCTTGCATCCGTCTTCAAGCAATTTAAGATAAAGCGACAGTTTCGTTATTTCAACAGCTTGCGCATCAATATCAACACCAAAAATATTATTCAACAAAATGCGCCGTTTTTCAGCAATCGTTAATTTATATGTTTTGTAATCCGATTCATAAATCTTGTTGTTTTTGAGTGCTAGTTTTATATTTTTGCCCAAAGTATAATAGTCAAGATGATAGTCAAGTATAAATTGATAAGCGCCAACAAGCATAGAACCTGAACCACAAGCAGGATCAACGATCTTTAATTGCGAAATCTCTTCAGGCGTCTTGCCTGTAATTATTCTGCCTACCGTATTTTTTACAATAAATGTAACGATATATTGCGGCGTATAAAAAACTCCGCCGGCTTTGCGGATTTTGAGTTTCGTTTCGATTATTGTTGTATGATTGCCTTTACTGTTACGAAAATAAATCGTCTTGTCCAAAAAATTCTCGTAAATATTACCAAGTATTTCAGCAGGCAATTTTGAAAAATCATAATGACAATCCGGATAATAAAGATTCGTAATCATGTTGGATAATATATTATCGTCGATCTTAACAACTTCTTCCAAACTCTCGCCGCTAAACAAACCGGAATTGTATTTAGTATGTGCGTTAATAAAAATTTGATTCAGATTCTTATAAATATCACAATTATCAAAAACACTTTTGAACCGGTTAAATTCCTCAATTCCCTTGTCCTCCGCAATTCGCAGAAAAATAATTCGGTCAATTATTTTTTGGACTAACGCGTTAAGATTGTTAACCGAAATATCTCCATTACGCAAGACAATATTTTTCGCAAGTGCGGTTCGCCACGACTCAATAAGATTCAACAATTCGCCGTCAACTTTAGACATACTTTTTTATTTTTATTCTATTCAACAGTTTGAATTAGGCATGTAAAAATAGAATACATAACTTTATAAACTGCTCACACTTTAATTTCCTTCACCGCAGCCTGCTTACCTATCGGAAAACAGGCTTTTACGCTCTTGAGTCGCGCAATTTATAGTACGAGCAGTATAAGAAGTCCAATACAATAGACCTTTTCTCTAACCTAAAAATACATCAACGCAACAAAAAACCTACAACGAAAAACCGCCTTTAACTCCTCCGAGATCACCCCTAACCCCTCCGAAGGTGGGGAATTATTCGCATCTCTCGGAGGCGTCTTCTTATTCCCCTCCTTCGGAGAGGTCAGGGGTGGTCTCCTACAGGTTAGCGAAAAGGTCTAATTTTACTAGACTATTTTGAGGAAAAGAACAGAGATCGAGATCTAAAGATTTGATCATATTTTGATCCCAACCGGCAAATCATTCAATTGCATAAATCATAATTTTGATTTTCTGATTTTTTGTTGCAAGGTTGGTTACTTTATCTTGACCACCAATTATTTCCTATTGTTTTTGCTAATTGTTCGCGTTGTTTATCGATTTTGTTGTCGAGTTTTGCGGCTCGGATAGTTGTGAATGGGTTTATTTCTACACCTCCACACGCAACAACATTTTTTGCGATTATTGATTTACCAACAACAAATTTTGGCTCCGGCAATTGAGGCGTTTTCATTCGCGGGTCTTCCGTAATTGTCTTAATACTACAATCGGATTTGTCCAATAACCCTTCACGCAAAATCAATGCAACCACCATCGCAAGCCCCATACAATTACGTAACTCTCCAAATACCGGATCAATTCGTGATAATGAATTGTATTGCTCATCCATTTTTTTACACCAACGTACTGCAACCGGATCAGTTTTGCCGCTTGCAACTCTTGCGTTACTTCGTGCATCGATATATTGATCTTCCGTTTTTGCATTAATTTTTACGTCGGCTAATTTCCACGTCAACTTATGCGAATCGTGATAAACAACTCCATAATCAGCCGAAAGCCAAAATCGCGGACTAATATGACGCGGACTGCCTGACAATAAACTCAAATAACTTGGCAGCCCGCGTAAACCGGATTGAATATGACCAAGTCCAATTTGCTTCATTTTGAAATCCGCCGCAACCAACATTTTCGCAATACGACTCGTCCGATCTATTCCATTGATCACAACAATATCATTACCGCTCGCCTTCTCCAACTCATACGCATAAGCACTGGCAGTCTGTCTTGTAGGTATGCCGAATTTATTTTTTACCGCATTCATTCTTGCAATTGAATCCGGCGTCGGATCAATTGAACACGTGATAGTTGTATGAACATCTTTGTTATACCACGTTCTGAAAAGGACAATCAAATCCTCCAACCGCAAAATAGGTTGACCCGTAATATTGCCGACAACATAACCCGCCGCATCAATCTTCCAACTCTCCGAAGGTCCGACAAGTAAAATATCTTTCTCTTCCGGCACCAACACGACATAATTCACTGCCGTCAAACCACCAAGATAACGCGCCGTGTCAGGCAAAAATTTGTTACTATCAACTGTATCACAAATCGCCTGATCAATTTTTTTCAAAGAAATCTTGCGAATTGGAACTTGTTGTGATAAATCTTCAGGAATCGTCTCAAACGTTCGGCGCATGTCCTTGCTAAGATTTTCCATCACGTGACGCGGGGCAATCATACAAATTCCCTTCGTATCAATCTCAACTCCGCCAAGTACCGAACCACCGTAAGTTACAGGTACGTATGTGTTGGAGTTACTTGGTGTAGTTGTACTTTGGGACAACACAACCTTGCCCGTACTAAATATCACAGCTGCACAAACTGCAAAAAAATAAACTAACAAAAAACGTCTGTAAAACATCATCACCTAAATCTCCTGTTTGTTTGATGAAAAGTTATTTACAAAAAAGACAAACAAAT
>JAITDV010000552.1 GCA_031282385.1 Planctomycetaceae bacterium
TGATCACACGTTATTCGTCGATTTCATTGCAAGAATTAGCAGACGGCAAATTTGATATTGATTGGTTCAACAATATTAATAAAACACTCGGCAAAAAACGTTTTCAAATAGTTTACGACGCTGCAAAATCTATCTTCAACAAAAATAAGCATCAACACTTTACAAGGAAAATTAAAAATCTCCAAACTCAAAAAACATGCTTACGTCGATGAACTCAAAGAAGTTGTCAAAACATTTCGCGATCAATTCCGTAACGTTCGATCGAATTTTGAAAAGTCAATGCAATTTGAATCGAAATTTACAGTTGAGGAACTTTGTAATCTGTCCCAAAATCCGGAAATCAAAAACCCTTTTCGTTGCGATTCAAAGTATAATCACAAAAATTATCATTCAGGTAAAGTCTCAATCATAGTTCAGTCGTTTTCAAAAAATATGCGGCGTTGACCATATTTTTTAGGGATTCGCGAGTTTCTGCCCATTTGCGAGTTTTAAACTGTTCACACTTTAAATTTCGTTTACCGCCGCTTGCTTACCTATCAGAAAACAAGTTTTTACGCTTTTGAATCACGCAATTTATATTACGAGCAATATAGAAGTTCCCCTAATTCATTCCTAAATAACTGAGTTGTTATTTTGTGTTGTTTTTGGGTTACAGGAATCACGCAACTGAAAGGTTATGCTTATTGATTACTTTTTTGTCATTCTTTTTTTAATCTCTTACAATTTTGTAGTGTATTGTGTAAATATTGGTACGAGATTGTTTTTTTTTATCTTTTTTAATTCTGCAATATATTTACTTATAATAGTTTGCAAAACGTATTTTGACATGTTGTTTTAATGGCATGGAAAGTGCCTCGATATTGTGCGGCGTTCCGGTCGAAGAGTTTGACCGGAGATATAATTTATGTCGAACGCACTTTAATTTTCGATAATGTTTGTGAACTTACTTATAGAAAAGCTTATTCTAATAACTTGTGTTATCGAATTCTACAATGTCGTTCAGTGTAACTATTCAAATTACAGGGGAGAAAAGACAAAATGTCATTTGAGTTAATTCCGATGCTTTTTGCAGAAGGAGAAGATTTGTCATCCGCAGTTGCGGAGGCGAGCAAGTTTGTTTCAGTGGATACCATTTGGGTGTTGCTTGGTGCGGCGCTGGTGTTCTTTATGCATCCGGGTTTCACAATGGTTGAATCCGGATTTACGAGGGCAAAAAATACAGGCAACATAGCAATGAAAAATGTGTTGACTTTTGCACTCGGTACGTTGTTTTTTACTGTTATTGGTTTCGGGTTAATGTTTGCTCCCGGGATTGATCTTAAGAGTAGCGATGTTTCGCCTTATTTCGGCGGAATAGATTTGTTTTCTGCGGGTGCGGTGGCAAATGATTATGGTTCGGGCAGTTATCCGGGAGTAGTATTCCTGATATTCCAAACTGTATTTTGCGCAACAGCCGCAACAATCGTCTCCGGTGCAATGGCAGAACGAACAAAATTTTGTACGTATTGTATTTATTGTATTTTGTTGTCGGCTTTTATTTATCCGATTTCTGGACATTGGGTTTGGGGTGGTGGTTGGTTGAGTGTAGATGGTTGGTTAGCCAAGAGTGCATTAGCAGAAAGCGGTTGGTTATCAACAGCCGGTTTCCACGATTTTGCCGGTTCAACAGTAGTTCACATGGTCGGAGGTTTATCGGCATTAATCGGAGCGGCATTTCTCGGTCCACGTATCGGTAAATACACAAAAGAAGGTAAACCGAGAGCAATTCTTGGCAGCAACCTTGCACTTGGTTGTTTGGGTGTTTTGATTCTGTGGTTTGGCTGGTTTGGGTTCAACGGTTGTTCAACGCTTTGCGCGACAGGCGATGATGTATTAACGTCAATGGGCAGAATTTTTGTAACAACAAATCTCGCAGCTGCCGCTGGTACAACTTTCACAATGCTTATAACATGGTTACGATATGGTAAACCGGATGTTTCAATGACGTTGAATGGTGCGTTGGGCGGGCTTGTCGGCATAACGGCGTGTTGTGATGTAGTTAGTCCGTTTGGTGCGGTTGTGGTCGGATTATTTGCGGCGATTTTCCTTGTTGTTGCAATCGAATTTATTGACAAGGTACTTCATGTTGACGATCCTGTCGGCGCAATTGCGGTACATGGTGTTTGTGGAATTGTTGGGACATTGAGTGTCGGTTTGCTTGCGGATCCGAGCATCAACAAGGACTTTACCGGTTTATTTTATGGCGGAGGTTTATCACTTTTGTTCACGCAGATCGTAGGCGTAATTTCAGTTGCGTTGTGGGTGGCGGTAACAATGATAATAATTTTCGGTGTTTTGAAAAAAACGATTGGTTTGCGAGTTGCGGCGGTTAATGAAATTGAGGGACTTGATATTTCCGAACACGGATTAGCAAGTGCTTATGCAGATTTCAATATAACAGACCAATTGCATGGAATTGCTGCGCATGAGGAAGGCAAGGTTCCAGTTTCGCAAGCAATTACAGTTGAACATCCGGTAACAAAAGTCGCGGCAACAAAACCAATTGATCCGAATTATCCGAAATTTACAAAGATTGAGATTGTTTGTCGTCAGAATAAATTTGACGATCTCAAGGCGGCGTTGTCGGCAATTGATATTACCGGTATGACAGTAACGCAAGTAATGGGTTGCGGAATGCAAAAAGGCGGCAGCGAATATTATCGCGGCGTGCAAGTTGATATCCAATTGTTACCAAAGGTGCGGGTTGATGTGGTAGTGTGCAAAGTTCCGGTTGAGCTTGTAATTGAAACCGCAAAGAAAATCCTTTACACCGGTAACATCGGAGACGGCAAAATATTCGTTTACGATGTAGAAAATTTCGTAAAAGTAAGAACCGGAGAAGAAGGCTACAAAGCATTGCAAGATGAATAAAAAATAACTCCCATCATCAAATCGTAACTGCGATTTCAATCACATTACCATTTAAGGGAACTTCTAAAAACTCATTTTGTCCACGAATTTTCACGAAAAATCACGAATTAAATAATTTGTGCAAATTCGTATCAATTCGTGGATAAAATAAATTTATTGTCTAAACTTGCCTATCCTGAAAATTTTGATAATTCCGTCAAAAAATAGGTTCTTAGAAGTTGCCATAAGTTAATCGGAAATTCCAAGTAACATTTAAGCCGTACAAACAGCTTTTATGATTACTTGGAATTTCGCATTATTTCATTCAAATTGCCCTTTGCCCTAATCAAATGAAACTATTCTGAGTCTCGATCATAGTTAAATTTCAAATAACCCGTGCAGGCTTACTTGGCAAAAAGTTGTTTCAACTCATTTGCGCAACCGAATTATATTCTTATCGTACTATAGTTGTCCCTGAAAAAGTCATTTGGTGCTATAAATTCTGGGCTTATCTGGTTGCAATTTAGAGTTATAATTTGTAATATAGTTATTGTTTTATCCGAGATTTTCCTTAAAACCTTGCAAATATTAGACCTTTTCTCTAACCTAAAAATACATCAATGTAACAAAAAACCTACAACAAAAAACCGCCTTTAACTCCTCCGAGACCACCCCTAACCCCTCCGAAGGAGGGGACTAAGAAGATGCCTCCGAAGGAGGCGAATAAGAAGATGCCTCCGAGGGAGGCGAATTATTCCCCTCCTTCGGAGGGGTCAGGGTGGTTTCCTACAGGTTAGCGAAAAGGTCTATTATCAAAATTAATTGACAAGGAGTCCCCATTCAGATGCTCAAACGAACTCGTCGCGAACAAGTTGGCTACCATTAAAACAACAAAAAGACTTTTT
>JAITDV010000588.1 GCA_031282385.1 Planctomycetaceae bacterium
GCCTTTAACTCCTCCGAGACCACCCCTAACCCCTCCGAAGGAGGGGAATAAGAAGGTCCCTCCGAAGGAGGGGAATAAGAAGACCCCTCCGAGAGAGGGGAATAAGAAGACCCCTCCGAGAGAGGGGAATAAGAAGACACCTCCGAGAGAGGTGAATAAGAAGACCCCTCCGAGAGAGGGGAATAAGAAGACGCCTCCGAGAGAGGGGAATTATTCCCCCCCTTCGGAGGGGTTAGGGGTGGTCTCCTACAGGTTAGCGAAAAGGTCTATTATAATTATCGAACCAAAACGAAATTTGTCCAACAACAAACACAACCACTACCGAAACAATAACACAACGCCGAACATAAAATCACTTATCAATGAAATTGGAACAAGTGAAATTTTTCGTTGCGTGCAAAGGTTTTTTTGCGCACTTGCGGTGTTTTTTTTCTTTGGTACGGATCTGTTTCCTACAATTGCTCCGGCATTGCAACCTATCCAACAAACCTCTCAAGCCGACGAATCTCTACAAGATTCTACCCGCTCACGAATATTCAACAGATTAACTTCAATAATTCCGCATCGTAACACCCATACACCCGCAACTCAAGAATTGCAAACAAATGTTTTACCCGGTTTCGGATTCTCTGAATATGAAGATGTTACCTCGCATCCAAACAGCAGTTTAACGGGTTTAAACTTAAACGTAACAGAAAATAATACAAACCAACCATTAGCCAACTACATTAACTCACACTCCACTAACTCACATCCTCAAATCGGTTCACTTGAACTTGTTCCTCCATTTGCGCGCAATGTTCCTGCGATCTATATTGAAGGTGAAGGTTATTTGCCGTTGAATCATCCGTCCATTGAACCTTATATTGACCCGCTCAAAAATACACCCGAAACGAATCCCAATATCGTCTTGATTCCCGAATGGCAACTTGCTGCGTCCAAAGAATACAAAACACTTGCCCAATTCGCAATTCCTTATACTCTACCCAATGAAATCACTACCCGCACAACTACAACTTCAAACAACACAACTGTATCTATCCCCAATCCAAACTACCTAGAACCGATTACCGTATCCGCAAAAAACGGATGGCAACGCCAAAACGAAAAATATGATATTCTGTTTTTAAGCGATGATTGCACAATCAGACAAGGTCATAATTCTGTCCAAGCTCCAAAAGCTATTGTTTGGATAAGCCGCGAAAATAACGCCAATCAACCGCGTGAAGTTGCTGTTTATCTTGAGAGTGAATCGCCATCCGTTCCGCTTGTTTTGGAATTTGATCCGGAAAGCATAGACGCGCAAATTATCGATAGACGTTGGTTCGGACGATTTTACACTACCGCAAACGTACAAACGTTGATAATGAATACCGAACCGGCTTCCGATCAAGACCCTGCGATTTTTAAAAGAGCGATGAAATCAATGAACCCCGACGCTCCAATTATCGAACAAGTTCAATACACCGAAACCACACCTCCAACAAAAAAACAAAACTCGGCGCCGTTTCGCCGTATCAGTTTGAATCCGCGCGGCGATAACGAAATGAGTATTGATATTGAACCTATTCCAGATAATCCCGATAGAGCTATTTTTATTATCAGCAAAGGCATGAATCTCATAATCGAAGGCGTAAACAATGAAAATATACTCACCGGTGATGTTGTTGACGTCTCTGCCGATCACGCGATTATTTGGTCAATTAATCCAAAAAATCTTCAGCAAAACAGTAAAACAAATCAAGACAGTAAGGCGGATTTTGAAGTCTATCTTGAAGGCAACATTATCTTCCGCGATGGCGAACGTGTCATTAAAGCAAAACGAATGTACTACGACGCCAAAAATAAAATTGCATACGTTATCGACGGCGAATTGACAACTCCAATTGTAGGTGTACGCGGTTTCTCTGGAACAATGCGTATTAAATCAGAAATATTGCAAAAAATAGGCGAAGGAAATTATACCGCGAAAAATTCTTGGGTAACAACAAGTATGCTCGGTCAACCGGCTTGGTCATTGCGTACAAACACAATGTCTTTGACCGACAAATATTACAATTCCGTTTTGAACAACTCAGAACCAATTCGACGTCAGATTTTGTCAGCTGAAAATAATACATTGGTTATTGGACGCGTACCGGTTTTTTATTGGCCTTGGCTTGCGGCGGACGCGAAGGAGCCGTCGTACTATATCAAGTCGGTCAGTGTTGGCAGTTCGGGTTATTTTGGTTATACAATTCGGACGGAGTGGAATCCGTTTCAACTATTTAATATTCAAAATCGTCCTGATTGGCTTGAGGGCAGTTTGGGTATTTCATGGATGGAAAAACGCGGAATTGGACACGGCGTCAGAATAAATTATTCGCCTAAAGAAATTTTCGGTAAACAGACAAACGCACGCGGTCAAATATATTACTGGGGCATCAATGACATTTCAAACGGCGATCAATTAGGCGGCTCGCGAAATCCAGTAGTTTTTCCGCATTCGTACAGATACATTTTTTCATGGTCGCACCAACAAGAGATGAATTCGTTGTTTGGTTTACGCGGCGATTGGGC
Organism: Planctomycetaceae bacterium; assembly: GCA_031282385.1. Classification (GTDB taxonomy): domain Bacteria; phylum Planctomycetota; class Planctomycetia; order Pirellulales; family Thermoguttaceae; genus WRKP01. The sequence continues at coordinate 2,560 of JAITDV010000588.1, forward strand.
AGTTACGGCGTCAATCGGCAAAGTATCAGACCGCAACGTGTTACCATATTACAATTATGCAGATTGGATCAACGGCGAAAATCAAACTACATCAATAGAAGTTGCAAGATCGGAAACGGATTCAGTGTTGAAGTTGCGGTTTGAACATAGTCTTGATGATTTTTATACGAATGCAAATCAACTGCCAAAATTAGATCATTATGTGATCGGCAGATCTTTTTTGTACGATAAATTGACGTTTTATTCTCACACGCGAGTGGGTTTTATTGATTACAATGTTGCCCAAAGTCCTTACGCGCCGAATTCAGCGGCGTGGCTTCGTGATTCGCGATTTTTTAGGTATCTTCCTTGGGAGTTGAATGCAAACAGTCCAACAAATGCACCGCCCAATCCGTCTGTTGGCGGAGCGGTTCCGGATGTCGTGAATGATTCATTTGAGATATTTTCGACGCGGGCGGAGGTTGATTTGCCGTTTAATATGGGGGCGATTCGTGTTGTTCCTTATGTACTCGGAGATTTTTCGCATTGGGGAACGGACAGATCAGGCAATAATACGCAACGTCTATATTATCGCGGCGGAGTTCGTTTCAGTTTGCCGTTTTGGAAAGTGATGCCGAATTGCTCAAGTAGGACTTGGTATGTAAATGGTCTTGCACACAAAGTAACTTTGGACTCGGAATTTTCTTATGCACAAGCAAATAAAGAAATGGACAATTTGATATTGACTGATTCTTTAGACAGATGGTCAATAGAAGATTTCAGACGGCGTTATGCAGTAACATCTTTCAACGGCATAATTCCGCTTATTTTTGATCCGCGATATTATGCGTACAGAAGTGGTATTGCGGGCAATGTTACCGCAAGCAATTTAGAGATAGCAGACGATTTGACTTTAGCGAGATTCGGCATGACACATCGATGGCAAACGAAACGCGGACCTGTTGGGAAAAGACATATTATTGACTGGATAACATTTTCAACGCATCTGAATTATTATCCTGATGAATCGCAAAATTTCGGTGAGAACGTAGGTTTAATTGATTATGATTTCTTGTGGCATGTAGGTGATCGTTTTTCGGTGTTTTCGTCGGGGTTGTATGATGTATTCGACAACGGACAACAAATAACACGGATTGGCGGAGTTTGGCACAGACCAGCTCGCGGCAATATTACCGTTATGTATGATCGCTTGTACGGTTCGGCAATCAAACGCGATTATCTTACTTTGCAAGTTGGTTACACAATGAACGAAAAATATTCAGTGTCATATTCAACTTCATACGACATCACCAAAAAACCATGGAGCAATGTCGGACATAATTTCATATTTACGCGGACAGGCGAATCTTTTAGATTAATGGTTGGAGCGGTTTACAGCGAATCGCTTGGAGAATGGAGTTTCACTTTCGGAATCGAACCGGTATTCATGCAAGGCATCGCAAACAAAATCCAAAGAATGGCAACAAACGCACAACAATTGACACAATAACAATTGACCTTTTCGCTAACCTGTAGGAGACCACCCCTGACCCCTCCGAAGGAGGGGAATTATTCACCTCACTCGGAGACGTCTCCTTATTCCCATCCTTCGGAGACGTCTCCTTATTCCCATCCTTCGGAGGCATCTCCTTATTCGCCTCCCTCGGAGGCGTCTTCTTATTCCCCTCCTTCGGAGGGGTTAGGGGTGGTTTCGGAGGAGTTAAAGGCGGTTTTTTGTTGTAGTTTTTTTGTTGTGTTGATGTATTTTTAGGTTAGAGAAAAGGTCTAATTGACATAATAAACTATTCACACTTTAATTTCCTTCACCGTCGCCTGCTTACATGTGGGAAAGCAGGCTTTTACGCTCTTGAGTCAAGCAATTTATTGTACAAGCAGCATATTCCTTGATTTATTAACAATTCATTACAATTCATCCATAATATTTCAGATGTCTCGTCGTTCAGTTAAATCGATTCGTCCGGAGGTTGATCTTTCTAAAGTTTTTCGGACGTATTCAGATCTTCCGTTTCCATTTGATTCGGAGTTATTATTTGGTCGAGTTGCGCCGGTTGAGTTTGAGATAGGTTCGGGTAAGGGACTTTTTTTGCGTCGGGTTGCGGATGAATTTGTTGCGCGAAATTTTATTGGGGTTGAGGTTAGTTTGAAGTATGCAAAGTTTGCGGCATCGCGGTTATTGAATCGTTCTTATAATAATGCGTTGGTGATTTGTTGTGATGCGGCAAAGTTGTTAGCGGAATGGTTTCCAGACAATTTCTTGTTTGCGGTACATGTTTATTTTCCTGATCCGTGGTGGAAACGTTCGCATCGTAAGCGGCGGATTTTACGCGAAGAAATTTTACAATTAATAGAACGGCGTTTGATGCCGGATAGTTTTTTACATTTCAGAACGGATGTAGAAGAATATTTTCAATCAACATTAGAATTAATTGACAAATACGCAACAAAACTTGAGTTATCCAATATTGAAATTTCAGACGATTTACCCCAAAACGACAACACCTACAACACCCACTTTGAACGCCGTACAATTCTACAAGGAAAAAAAGTTTTCAGAGCAAAATTCAGAAAAAAACATAACTATTCGTAATAGACCTTTTCGCTAACCTGTATGAAACCACCCCTGTCCCCTCCGAAGGAGGGGAATAATTCGCCTCCTTTGGAGGCTTCTTCTTATTCGCCTCCCTCGGAGGCGTTCTCTTATTCCCCTCCTTCGGAGGGGCTAGGGGTGGTCTCTGAGGAGTTAAA
>JAITDV010000604.1 GCA_031282385.1 Planctomycetaceae bacterium
GGGTGGTCTCGGAGGAGTTAAAGGCGGTTTTTCGTTGTAGGTTTTTTGTTGCGTTGATGTATTTTTAGGTTAGAGAAAAGGTCTAATATATGTTCGGTTTACAATTTTATCCTCTCAACAATCTCTTTGGCTTCGATGATTATCTGGTTTAAATGTGTTTCGTTGCGTAGTGATTCTGCATAAATTTTGTAAATATTCTCCGTCCCCGACGGACGAACTGCAAACCACCCCCAATCCGACACAACCTTCAACCCGCCAATCAACGCCCCATTGCCCCGCGCCTTTGTCAACTTGTCCGTTATTTTGTCTCCCGCAATTTTATCAGCTTTGACTTGATCTACCGTCAATCCTTTAAATGCAGCTTTTTGTTGTGGAGTTGTCTGCTGGTCAATACGAGTGTAAAACGACTTGCCAAACTTTGCTTCCAATTCGCGATAAATTGTACCTGGACTCTTGCCCGTTTTAGCGAGCATTTCCGCAGCAATCAAATTCATAATTATGCCGTCTTTATCAGTTGACCATACCGTACCATCATGGCGTAAAAAGCTCGCGCCCGCACTTTCTTCACCGCAAAATCCAAGCGTACCATTAAAAAGCCCGCCAACAAACCATTTAAATCCGACCGGAACTTCCACTAACTTAACCCCAAGCGAATCCGCAACCCGATCAATTATACTGCTCGAAACAAGCGTCTTGCCAACCCCAAGCGACCGCGACCAAAGCGGACGATTTGTAAATAAATAATATATCGCAGCCGCAAGATAATGATTCGGATTCATCAACCCCGCATCAGGAACAACTATTCCATGTCTGTCCGTGTCAGGATCATTGGCAAATGCAATATCAAAATTGTCCTTCAAATCAACTAAACGTTGCATTGCATATTGACTCGAACAATCCATTCTGATTTTGCCGTCATGATCAACCGTCATAAAAGAAAATCGCGGATCAATCGACTTGTTCACAACAGTTATGTCCAACCCATACTCTTCCGCAATCCGATTCCAATAAGAAAAACCTGCACCACCCAACGGATCAACCCCAATCCTTATTCCCGCTTTGGAAATCAATTTCATATCAATAATATTGCACAAGTCCGCAATATAATCTTTAGCAAAATCAATTTTTTTAATTCCGTTTTTGGCAATAGCCGCATCAAATGTTAATCGCTTGACTCCGCCAAGCCGTGCCGCAAGATACGCATTTGCACGATCCTGAATCCAACACGTTACATCAGTATCCGCAGGTCCGCCGTTGGGAGGATTATATTTTATCCCGCCGTCCGACGGAGGATTGTGAGACGGAGTTATTACAATACCATCTGATAACGAGCCGGATAAACTGTTATTTTGGAGTATCGACCAAGAAATCACCGGCGTCGGCGTGAATCCGTTGTCCGCTTGATAACAAACTTGAACGTCATTAGCCGCCAAAACCTCAAGCGTATTACGTTCCGCTAATCCCGACAAAAAATGCGTGTCTTTGCCAAGGAAAAGCGTTCCCGTGTAACCTTTGCCGCTGCGGTAATCGCAAATCGCTTGTACTATCGCAAGTATATGCGACTCCGTAAACGACGCCTCAACCGGCGTTCCGCGATGTCCGCTCGTACCAAATACAACACGTTGCTCCGGCAACTTCGTATCCGGCACATTTTCAAAATAACTACGCTCAAGCAACGCCGTATCTATCAATATCGATTTCGGCGCAATCTTGCCGGCAAGAAAATGAATTGTCATTTTTTTATACCTAACATACTTTAGAATTCGACGAGACAAACCGTAAAAACTATCTCAATAAGTAAACCACACAAGCCGCCGACAACTAAAGTATAAACAGTTCCAAGTAAAGTGAAGGGTGAAAATTGAAATTTTACCAATGTATAAATCTGATGTTGTTTATTATTTGTTTTGCATGTTGTTGGGCGTCTTTGGGATCAATATAATTTGAGATTTCGGATTGATATTTTGCAGTTTGTGATTTAGGTAGTTTTGTGATGAATTGTCTTACGTTGTTGTGTAGAAATTTATTTTTTGAAGTTACCGGAGTTGTGTTAGGGGCAATGTTATAAAGTGAATGTCTCAATTTAGCAACAATAGACAAAGAACGCGCAAATTGTTCGCCGGATTCAAGACTTCTTATTGCTTTTTCAAAAAGTTTATTTGCTCTTTTTTTATTGCCAATATCTGCATTCAACATTGCTAACATTTGCAAAATCAATCCATACGGAAATGAATTGATTACTTCATAAGCATAACTGCGTGTGATTCCATCCATTGCTTCCGCCATCTCTTTTTTCTGATCGTTGCTGCCAAAAACCAAAGTACCTTTGAGCCGCACCGCAACAACAGACGGCATCGAAATTCCATCTTCAATATAGTTGCCCGAAGTCGGCAAATTTGTGAGAACTTCATCCCAAAGCAATTTGAGCTGCTTCGGAAAATCACAAGCTAAATGCCCAAGATGAATCCAAACAGATAATTGATCCGCAGAATCATCCAATAACGCAAGCGCCTTGCGAAAAAATAACTCAGACAACTTACGTTTATATTGATCAAATGCCTGAAAAGCAAAAACTTGTGCAAGAGTATCGTAACATGCGGCAATTTTTCGGCGGTTAATTTGTTCTACAGGCACTTTGAAAAATTTAGCCATAGCTTCACAAAAATCTTCATTGCGTGTACCGATTTCGATCATTATTTGTTCAGCGGAATCAAAATTAAATTGCTCCATAAGATTAATTGCACGACGGCAACGAAATTCTGTTCCGATTGTTAAGCCTTGTTCTACGTCAAGTTTAGGCAAGCTGTTTTCCAACGGAATATATGTTCGCCATAATTCCAATGATTTTGCGGCGTTGCCATTCTGATTTGCAATCAAAAACGGAATTAATAATAAATATAATTCTGCAAATAAATCTGTTTTACCGGAATTTCTATAAATACTTTCAAGCAAACGAGCGAGATCATTTACGCGTTTACGGTTTTTGGAGTTGTAGGCAAGTTTTTTTGCAGCTTCAAATAAATGGTGAAATTGTTTGCTGTTGTTAATAAATTCTTTTGTGAGAATGCGGACAAGTTCTTGATTTTGTTGGCTGTTGGGATCTGGCGGATAATGTTCAATAGTTGCGATGAGCGAGTCGATATTTCCGTTACAATAATTCGATTTACAAATCGCGGTTGAGTCGAGGTTATGATCGTAGATTAAGGATGCAACGATGGGCAATGTTTGTTCGGCAATAAGTTGAGAACGAACAAGCCGTACGCGCTCAATTCCAAGTATTGTGTTGGCAAGGTAAAGTCCGGGTGTAGATTCGCTATCTTTTTGGCTCTTTTTGTCAAATACGAGCTCTTCGGTTTTAATTGACGCAAGTTGCAATTTTGATGAATGCCAACGATTGCGTATTGCCAAATCAAATAAAATTCTCATCTCGTCGGCGTTAAGAGGCGATGTAACAATGTAGGTATCTTTTTGATTTTTATCTTTAATTTTTTTCAAATTCAATTGTAATTCTTTCGCAGATTTCAAAGCGGATTTGTCAAGATCAATTGTGTACATTCTTGCGGCGGCGTGGATATAAAACTTAGCGTCTTCAGTCAATTTTTTTGTAGTTCTGTCGCTGACAAATACACAGTGTTCGATCATTGACCAAATCATTGAGATGTATTTATTATCGAGTTCGTGTTGTGCGAATAGAGTTGGTAAGTTGTTGTAGATGTCATGAATGTTCTGAAACATAATAATGCCGTAGGCAGTTCGTTCTTCTTCGTTTGGCGTTAGTTCCGCTAAATTTTTAGCAAGTGCGGCGGCAAAAACTTTTCCTTGTTCTTTGGATTCGGCGGTTTCGAGAAATTTATGAAAGAATGTATCTTGCGGATATTTTTTATCGATTTCTTTCAAAGAATCAACAATAATAGTTCGCAATTTTTTTTGAATATCTTCATCATATTTGCCAAACAACAATAAACCTCCAATAAGAATTGTATCTCTGACATTATCAAAAGAACCGCTTTCCGCGATAAAAAAATGTAACTCATCAAATTTCTGTGTTTCCATTTGAATTGATTTTTGGTTTTTAATTTGTCAGTTCTAATCTAAAATAATGATCAGAAAATTTTAATAGACAATCACGTCTATATCAATACACGTTAAATTTCGGCAGTGCACACTGTTCGTACAATAAATTACGCGACTCAAGAACGTAAAAACTTGTTTTCCGATAAGGAAGTAGGCAGTGGTAAAGGAAATTAAAGCGTGAGCAGTTTAAAATTTATCTGTGAGGTTTCCATACAGGTAAAGTTTCGTTCTTTGTTCCTTTGAGTGAATCTGGGACTTTTGTTGATTCTATACTGTTGGGAATTATTACTGGCGGCGGCGATACGGGAATATTGTTCTGATCTTGTTTATTGTTATTGATATTAATATTTGGATAACTGATTATTGGCAATGGTGTAGAATCAGAGTTGTCGTTATTTGCCGTGTTTACTTTTAATGTTTCATTTTCGCGTTTGAGATCAACAAGTTGATTATGCGTAACGACCAACGCTTCCTCTAAACGCCTGTTTGCTTGCAATAACGAATTTTCAATCCGATTACGTTCACTATTACGATTAGCACACCCGCTTATCATAACAAAAAATAACAAAACTACAGCTATCAACCAATTCATATAAAACTCCATTTTCATTATTCAATCCGTTATTATACATGTTCCAATTTAACCGAACACACGTTAGAATTCAGCAACACGAGAACATTATATTCATTGCAATTTGAAATTCGTTTTTTATTTTTGCCAAAGACAAAAGTAACTTTAGAAATATACCAAAAACGAACAATAACTTAAAAAACAAAAATTCCAATACGGCGAGTATAGTTATTCGATTTTTTCAATTACTTGGTCGATTATTCCGTAAGCTTTTGCATCGTCAGCAGACATGAATCGGTCTCTGTCGGTATCTTTTTCAATTTTGGCGAGATCGTGTCCGGTGTGTTTTATCATTATTTTGTTGAGTCTGTCTTTGATGTTTGAAAATTCTTTTGCGTGAATCATGATTTCTTCTGCGGTTCCTTCCATTCCTCCGTGTGGTTGATGAATCATTATTCTTGCGTTTGGTAGCGCGAAACGTTTTTCTTTTGCGCCGGCGGTAAGCAGCAAAGCGCCCATTGATGCGGCTTGTCCAATACAGTAAGTTGCCACCTTGCAATTTATATATTGCATTGTGTCGTATATTGCAAGTCCTGAAGTAACGCTTCCGCCCGGCGAATTAATGTACAAATGAACATCAGCTTTGGGGTCTTCCGAATTGAGAAACAATAACTGCGCTACTATAGCGTTGGCAACTTCATCTGTTACGGATGTTCCAAGAAATATAATACGGTCTTTGAGCAAACGGCTATAAATATCCATCGCCCGCTCTTCACGCCCGCTCTTTTCAATAACATAAGGAATTAACGGCATATCAATTATCCAATAATATTAGTTTATCTGATTGTTAAACCGGAAACGGCAATACGACACATTTCGCATTTTTTCCATTACCGCCGCAACTCACGCGCGAGTCACAAACATATTTGTAACGAAAAATTAAACCGATTCCGAATAAATATAATTTAATCTGTATAATTTAATCTGTGTGTTTACAATTGTAACTATTCAGTCGTGTATTTTTTATCTGCTGTAACTATTCAGTTACTCAAACCCAATAAATCCGCATTTGACAACATCGTTTTCCGAACGGCTCTACTATTACAACTTATATTGCTGCGTTCTTGTCTGCTTTGTTCCTCTTTCCCTAACAACTAATCCCTTTCCATTAACCTCACGGCAATTAACTATTCAGCTGTATTGTGGGAATCCTGCGGCTGAATAGTTAATAGTTATTTTATTCTTTTTCGGGGTCAACTTCGCCTTTTCTCAAGATGTCATCAACGACTCCGTATAATTTTGCTTCTTCAGCGTTCAAATAGAAGTCGCGATCAGTATCTTTTGCGATTTCGTCGATTGATTTTCCGGTATGGCTTGCGAGAATTTCGTTTAATTTTTGGCGGTCTTTTATTATCTCTTTTGCCTGAATTTCGATATCTGAAACTTGTCCTCCGACGCCGCCCCAAGGTTGGTGCATCATGATTTTTGCGTGCGGCAAAGCAAATCGTTTTCCTTTTGTGCCGCCCGCAAGCAATACTGCTCCGCCGCTTGCCGCAAGACCAACACAATACGTCGCCACCGAACAACTCAATATCTGCATTGTATCGTAAATCGCAAGCGTAGATGAAACACTACCGCCAGGAGAATTAATGTAAAAGTGTATGTCTTTACGCCGATTTTCACTTTGCAAATAGAGAAGTTTCATAACAATTTCATTTGCGTTATCGCTTCGTATTTCGCCTTGTAGAAAAATAATCCGATTTTCCAAAAGCAAATCGCCAAGCGTCATCGAACGCTGACGTTGATAATCTCCGTAATGCGCCATTGAATATTTTATTGTTTAAGTGTTAAGTGTTAAATTTAAGTTTTGTTGTTAAATTTGTTATTTGGTTGACATTTTAAACTGTTCACACTTTAAACTTCGTTTATTGCCGTCAACTTACCTAGTATATTGGAAATCAATTTTTTACGTTATTGAGTCGCGCAGTCAATAGTACGAACAGTATAGAAAGGCGTAATTGTGCCTAAAAAACGAATTTTAATCAATAGCGGTTTATGTAAAATATGCAGAAATTTTGATTTTTTTGTCAGATTATTTCGACAATTAGGATTTTCCTACGTATTTTGAACTGTTCACACTTTAATTTTCCTTTGCCGTCGCCTGCTTACCTATCAGGAAGCAGGCTTTTACGCGCTTGAGTTTCACAATATTATAGTACGAGCAGAATAAAGTGTGAACAGTTTAAAATTTGGCATTTATCTTGTAAGGGTTTATTCACTGGAGCTCCTACGGAAGAAATGTTGTCATAGTTACTAGACCTTATTCTATAACCTAAAAATACATCAACGCAACAAAAAACCTACAACGAAAAACCGCCTTTAACTCCGCCTATACCACCCCTAACCCCTCCGAAGGAGGGGTCAGGGGTGGTCTCATACAGGTTAGCGAAAAGGTCTACTATTGTTTGAAACTGTAAAAAAGCATAAGACTGGATATTTACGTTGTAAGTTCAAACAGTTCTTTGTTCCGAAATTTATTCCAGCTCTTGTCAATTTACTTATTGGGTGATAGAATTTTACCCTTTTGCGGGAATTTATATACTACTCGTACTATAAATTGCGTAACTCAAGAGCGTAAAAAACTGCTTTCCGATATATAGGTAATCAGGCGGCGGTAAACGAAATTTAAGTGTAGTAAGTATATTTGTGATGTTGTGTTTTTTCCTGTGAGTTTGTTGTGTGTGAATTTTTTGTTTTTCTGTATTGTTTCTGCAAATATAATTGCGATAGAAATTAGATGCGGGATTTTTTGTAACATTTATTTTTGTTCAAATTGAGAGGTGAATTGTGCCTGGTATAGCAGTTATCGGTCTCCAATGGGGAGATGAAGCAAAAGGTAAAATAGTTGATATTCTTACGGATCAAAGTGATGTGGTTGTGCGTTATCAAGGAGGCGCTAATGCCGGTCATACGGTAGTATTTGGCGGCGAGCAATATAAATTATCTTTGATTCCAAGCGGCATATTCCGTTATGACGTTCAATCTGTAATCGCCGGAGGTGTGGTAATTGATCCGGAAGCACTTTTCAAAGAGATTGATTCTCTTACTGCTCGCGGTGTGAGAATTGATAAAAACCTAATGATAAGTGATAGAGCGCATTTGATTTTTCCTTGGCATAAAATTGAAGACAGAATTCTCGACAACGTAAACGGACACGAAGCAATCGGTACAACAATGCGCGGTATCGGTCCTTGTTATCAGGACAAAGTCAGTAGATCGCTTGCGATTCGTGTTGGGGACATGTTCAAGTCGGAGTTTAAGTATCGGATTGAGTATATTACTGGAATGAAGAATCGTCGGTTTGATGGGTTAGTGTGTAATTTGGACAAGAGTATGCATCTTGAGGGGTTGGATGCGGAGCTTGATGCCAAGCATATTATTGACGAGTACACTGTTTATGCGGAACGAATGCGACCGTATGTTTGTGATACGACAAATTATCTTCTTGATGCAGTTGACATGGACAAACGAATTCTTTTTGAAGGTGCGCAAGGTTCACTTCTTGATATTGATCATGGAACGTTTCCGTTTGTAACGAGTAGTAATAGTAGTGGAGTTGGAATTAGTTCAGGCAGTGGAGTGCCGCCGCAATTTATAAAGAAAATTTTGGGAGTAGTCAAAGCATATTCAACTCGTGTAGGAGGCGGTCCATTCCCGACAGAGCAGGACAACGAAATCGGTAAATTGATACGAACTCGCGGTAAAGAATATGGAACTGTAACAAAGCGTCCGCGACGTTGTGGTTGGTTTGATGCTGTTGCGGTGCGTTATGCGGCAAGGTTGGGCGGAGTTGATACAATTAGCTTGATGTTGTTGGATGTTTTGAGCGGGTTTGATATTCTGAGAATTTGTACATCGTACAATATTAACGGGCGGGTTTTTGACCATTTTCCAAGCCAAACAGAAGATTTGCGGCTTGCTATTCCGAATTATGAAACGTTACCGGGTTGGGAGGAGGACATCTCAAATGTGCAAATTTATGAAGATTTACCATCAAATGCAAAATATTACATTCAACGTATAAGCGAGTTAGTTGGTAAAAAAGTTGAGATCATATCAGTAGGACCTGACCGCGAAAAGACAATTTATATCAACTCGTAAAAATTTGAATCAATGAATAGCAACTGTACTTTTCGGAATTTTAACCGGAATTTACCTTGTTTTTCATCTATTTTTTGTTTTGAGCAACTTTGATGAGTATGCAAAAGTGTATTTAGTTGTCCCTGAAAAAGTCATTTGGTGCTATAAATTCTGGGCTCATCTGGTTGCAATTTAGACCGAAGTTCCGGAGGCTTTTTTTGTTAAGTGCCTATAACTATTGAAGTTATATAAATTCTTATTTCATAAAAATGGCTACAGACTGATTATTTTTGAGTGTTTGCTATTGTTATATTT
>JAITDV010000053.1 GCA_031282385.1 Planctomycetaceae bacterium
AATTCCATAAATTTTAGTGGCGAACTGGACGACAATGTTGCAGATAATGACGAATTTATGTTTAGTGTAACGGGTGGTACGTCATTTCAATTGGGTAAGGATGTTTCTAGTGCCGGCAAGTACAATCTTGGGATAGCGACAATTAACTCTAATAATCTTGCGGGTAAAGATGGTACGACTTTGATGCAATTGCGATCTTTGGATTATTCAAAGGAAGATAGTATTCTTCTTGCGCAACGTACGATTGAGGATATTGCGTCGCAGATCGCAACAGAACGAGGTCGTCTTGGTACGATTCAGAAGAATGTTCTTACCACAAATCAGAATAATCTTGAAGATCAATTAGCATTAGTTACGGAATCGGAGGCGACGATTTCAAATGCGGACGCCGCACTTGAGACGTCAAGGTTGGCACGTCAAGAATTGATAGCGGATTCTGCAATGAACGCGATTTTGTACGCACGTTCATTCAGCCAATTTGCGGTTTCGTCGTTGTTCCAATAAGATTTTGGGGAACTTCTAAAAAATCATTTTGTCCACGAATTTTCACGAATTAAATAATTTGTGCAAATTCGTGGATAAAATAAATTTATTGTCTAAACTTGTCTATTCTGAAAATTTTGATAATTCTGTCAAAAATAGGTTTTTATAAGTTGCCATTTTTGCGTAAAGAAAATTTTTTGGAATATACCTCTTGACATAATATTCTTTGTAACTTATAATTTCGCCTCGCTTGCTTGAAACAATTTGTTGATTTGCGATACGGCAAATTGATTTTGTTATGAAAAATGATTGAGAGATCGGTATTTTTGTGACAATAAATCTGATTTATTGGCAAGAAGTTTTTTTGTCAATGAGATACGCAAGAGTTTTATATACCGCACTTTAGAATTCGGTGATACAAAAGTGTCAAATCGAGTTTTCTGATAGGGAAGCCTATACAATGCGGGACAACAAAAAAAGTTAAGGAAGGTATGAATTGTTGAATGTACATCTGTAATTTTTGTTTTAGTGGTTTGAGCGTGTTTCAGACAATGAGTTCAGTAGACCTTTTCACTAACCTGTAGGAGACCACCCCTGACCCTTCCGAAGGAGGGGAATTATTCGCCTCACTCGGAGGCATCTTCTTATTCCCCTCCTTCGGAGGGGTTAGGGGTGGTCTCGGAGGAGTTAAAGGCGGTTTTTCGTTGTAGTTTTTTTGTTGCGTTGATGTATTTTTAGGTTAGAAAAAAGGTCTAGTATTGACATGTTTTCGGTATTGCTCGTCAATTTTGGTTGCGATTAAAGGAAAGTAGAAGTGAATTATGAAAATGCTGCCTAAATTTAAGATTCTAACGGGGTTATCCAGTGTTAAAATAGGGGGTGGGGGCAAAATAGATAGCCGATCTTTTGCCAAAACAAGGGATATTCCCCTCCAATTTGCCGGCTTTTTCTTAAACGTAAGTTTGAATTTCTTCAATTCGTTAAAAACTTTAGTCGTTCTGTGTTTGTTTCGGTCTATTGTTTCGGAGTGTTGTCTCAAGTTAGTTGTCAATTGTCATGATGATTTTGAGAGATTCCCCAACATCAAACCATAGTTCTAGGTACATAAATTGTAAAATTTAACAATTACAAATCCAATGCAAACGTTAACATTACGAAAATCCATGTTCATTATTTTAGCTGCAATTGCCGTGCTGCTCGTGGGCTGTTCCGAAATCGGGAAAGCGTTCAAAGAAGCCGACAGCGGTAATCGCCGTGTCTCCGATAACGAATCCAACCGGCGACAAAAAGAACAGGAAGAAAAGGAACGTCAAGCCGGATTAGAACGGCAACGGAAACGGGAAGCAGAACAGGCACGGGAACGGGAACGCCGTGCCGAAGAATAACGCAATTCGCAAGACCGGCTCGAATCCCTCGCTCGGCGGTTTGTCAAAGCGGCAGGCGAACAATTTTTACATAAAATATCTTCCGGTTTCGGATTTCGTAATTTGCGGGTTAAAACACAGAGTTGGCACTTTGATAAATATGACCGTAAGTTTGACGAGATTGAAATGAAAATCTTCTTTGACGGACTTTGGAACCGCGAAAACAAGTACGAAATTCACGGTACATGGTACATGAACGAAGACAGGACAAAGCCGGAGTTTGCTGTTTCCCACGAAAACGAACAGACGAAACAACTCCGCAAGGATACGAATTTTTTTCAAGACGGTAGTAGTGCTTGGAGCATTAGCTGTTGCCATTTTGGAATCGTCTAATGACGATTAATTTTTCCGCCGCATCCGCAACAGGGCGAATGTGGTTGTCTTTAACATTTAATACAGATGAACAATATGAAAAACAATAGATGCGATAGACTATCTTACTTACTACAATGCGGTTTTCTCACATTAATTCCAATAATAATTTCAGTATGTGTTTTCGTAGATGAAGGATTGCATAAAGCAGAAGGCGGCGAAATATTTTGGGCTTTCGTTGCTAACGGCACTGGTTGGCTTGTAATTCCGGTGAGTTATTTCTTCGTATGGCGCCATTTGATATGTTCGCATTCATTAACGGCGAAAACAAATGGGCGGACTTGGCGTTTGTCATTTACGGACTGATTGTTTTTTATCCCGGCTTGCGTCTGTTCATAGCCAGAATGCATGACAGCGGGCACAGCGGTTGGTGGGCGTTGTGGCAAACTCTGCCCCTTTATCCGGCTATGTTTATTATCCGCGTTTTTAGTAACGAATGGCAGCAAGCCGAATATGATATAAACAAAATGTCCGATGCGGCTGCCTACGGTTTGGACGCAGCGACAATTTTAAGTAATACGGCTCTTGTTATCGGAATTTGGACTTTTGTTTTATTAGTTTTGCCGAGTTCGCCCGGTATTAACCGTTACAACCGTAACGGCAATTATAAGGGGGCAAAACGCGGCTTTGCCGATGACCAATACGGATTGGGTAAATTTCTTTTGGATGGCGATAAAGAGGCAAAACTTGAGGGAATTAAATGGTTGGAAAAAGCCGCCGACCAAGGCAACGCCGACGCGATATATGAACTCGGTCGTTGTTACGAGTTAGGCAACGGGGTGAGTGAGAATGAATCAACGGCAATGGATTTGTATCGCCGCGCCGCTGAATGCGGACACAAAGAAGCCCAAGAAGCGTTGGACAAGTTGCAAAAAGAATGAACGACAAGCAACAGAAAAATTTTGTATCAAGAATCTTGAAAATAATAGACCTTTTCACTAACTTGTAAGAGACCACCCCTGACTCCTCCGAAGGAGGGGAATAATTCACCTCCCCTCGGAGGCATATTTTTATTCCCCTCCTTCGGAGGGGTTAGGGGTAATGCTACTATAATGTTTTTTGTTTACGTATTTTTTTCGTAGGCGTGATTTTTTTGAAAAAAATTGCCTTTTTTT
>JAITDV010000078.1 GCA_031282385.1 Planctomycetaceae bacterium
CTATCCATTCTTTGTGCGTGTGAATTTCCACGAACAGGACGTAAAACCATGTTATAAATTACCCTAATATCACCCCAAAGTCCCATAATAATATTTTTTCTAATAGAAAATAAAAAATAAATTAAATTGTTAAAATTTCAAATTTTGACAAAACAAATTTCCAAAATACCTTTTAAACTGTTCACAATTGAATTGTCCTTTACCTTCGCCTGCTTACCTATCTGAAAGCAGGTTTTTACGCTCTTGAGTCACGCAATTCATGTACAAACAGTATATTCTTTGCCCAAAAAAGTAAAACGAAGTTTCGGATTACATTGTGAAACTTTTCCAATTCTTCGTCCGAAACATAAAAACCGCCAATTGCATTGAGAAATGAAGTACAGCTTTCTTTGTTATTATACTTTTTGTAGGGCGATAAGCTAATGTTACTGATGTTGGGCTTTCATCCTAATTACCGCAAATTTAACTCAAAACATTTTTTGTTACAGAAATTCTCAATCCCGCAACTTTACGCCGTGTCAATCAACGCAGTCGTGGGATTATAATTTATCCCGCAAAAAATACTACACCAAGTTAGAAATTTTAAACTATTCACACTTTAAATTTCGTTTATCACCGCCTGCTTACCTATCTGAAAGCAGGCTTTTACTTTCTTGAGTTACGCAATTTATAACACGAAATAGTATATCACACTTTTCAATTCGGTTTTTTTAATGTAACTTCCGATTAACGTACATTCAATTTCCCCCTACTATTCATTGTTTGTTGCTGGTGATAGAATGCTTGACGTTTTGTCGTCAGGGAAATTGGCTTTGGCGTGCAAATTGTAAAAAACGAGAGATCGTTTTAGGCTAAACAAATTTAACAAAATTTTTTGGGAGTTTAACATGATTAAAAGTAATTGTCATTGTTGTTGCCGTTCTGTTGCAGTTAAGAGCGATAACGTCAGCAAAATATTTCAAGACGCAATGGACGCCGGTAAAGGTATTCTTCGCCTAACACCAACTTGGGTGCCTCGTGTGTTCATGCAACCTGGTCGGCGAATAAAACTTGCGCCTACAGATTGGTATGCGCTTGGGGTTGATCGCGGAGGTATAAATGAACGTTGGTTCTCAAGTACAACCGAAGCCGGTAATCCAGGAAGACAACCTGACGAAGGATTAAGTTACGTTAAATTTAACGGACAAAAATTTCTGTTGCGTGACACTGTTACCGAAGGAAAAGGCACTGTTGTTGGGGATAATATTTGGGACAAATATAAACGTTGGCCAGTCTATTCAAAGTTCTTTGATGATCTTGGACCTCTTTTCCATCACCTTCACCAACGCGAAGAACACGCCAAACTCGTTGGTCAAGAAGGCAAACCTGAAGCATATTATTTCCCGCCGCAACTCAACGCCGCCGAAAATTTCTTCGACTATACGTTCATGGGATTTGAACCTGGCACGACAAAAGATGATGTAAAAAAATGTCTCGAAAATTGGAACAAAGGCGACAACGGCATTCTTGATCTTTCAAAGGCTTATAGGTTGAAGCGAGGTACGGGTTGGATAGTTCCGGCTGGAGTGTTGCATGCGCCAGGGTCGCTTTGTACTTACGAACCGCAATGGGGTTCAGATGTTTTCGGTAGTTTTCAATCGCTGGTTGAACGCAGACAAGTCGAATGGAGTTGGCTTGTGAAAGATGTGCCGCCAGACAAACATCACGATCTTGACTATATTATTAGTATGCTTGATTGGGAGAAAAATGTTGATCCGTATTTCAAAAACACGAATTATATTGAGCCGATTGTTGACGAAAAACAATCGGGGGACGGGTACACGGACAAGTGGATTACTTACGGAAAAATTGATGGCAAACAACTTTTTTCTGCAAAAGAAATCACTGTTTTCCCAGGTTGCAAATGCACGCTTCACGACGGCGGTGCAAGCGGTTGGATTTTTGTTCAAGGACATGGTAAAGTTGGCGATTTGACGGTTGACACGCCTGTTATGATTAATTATGGAGCAGAACCGAATGACGAATTATTTGTTACCGCAACAGCAGCTAAAAATGGCGTAACGATTGAAAATAACGGTAGTGAGCCGCTTGTCGCGTTGCGTTATTTTGGCCCCGACGCGCATCCATCGACTCCTGATATCGGCGATCACAGAAAATTGAACGCCGAAAAATAGTAAATTTGACCATCAAATTTTAACCCTCAAAATAACGTTAATCTAATTAACGTTACAAAAAATATAATTTAATTACAATCAATTAACAACCATTAAATTAAAAAATAAGGAGAACTATAATGTCAAGACCTGTTACTCTTACGACGGGACAATGGGCTGATCTTAAACTTGCAGAGCTTGCGCCGAAGGCGAAAAGTTTTGGTTATGACGGACTGGAACTTGCGTGTTGGGGTGAGTTGTTTGACGTGCAGCGGGCAATAAAAGAAGGCGATTATTGCGCTAAAAGACGGGAAATTTTGAGTCAAAACGGACTTGGAATTTGGGCAATTCAATCACATCTTGTCGGTCAAGCAATTCTTGACCAGATTGATTTGCGGCACAAAGCGGTTTTGCCGGATTATGTCTGGGGCGATGGTAACCCCGCAGGCGTAAACGAGCGTGCGGTCAATGAGTACAAAGACACGGCGCGTGCGGCTCAAAAACTTGGAGTGAAAGTTGTTACTGGTTTTACAGGTTCGAGTATCTGGCAATATTTTTATTCTTTTCCTCCGGTGCCGCAGAGTTGGATAGATGACGGATTCAAATTGTTGGCAGACCGTTTCAATCCGATTCTTGATGTGTTTGGCGAGTGTGGGGTGAAGTTTGCGCTTGAGGTTCATCCGACGGAGATTGCTTTTGATTTTTACACGGCGGAGCGTGCGCTTGATGTGTTGAAGTATAGACCGGAGTTTGGGTTTAATTTTGATCCGTCTCATTTGATTTGGCAAGGAGTTGATCCTGTTGAATTTTTGTACAGATTTAAGGATCGGATTTACCATGTTCACATGAAGGATGCGATTGTTACGTTGAATGGCAAGACCGGCATTTTGGCGTCGCATTTGAATTTTGGCGATTACAGACGTGGTTGGGATTTCAGATCGCTTGGGCATGGCGGCGTAAATTTCGAGGAGATAATAAGGGCGTTGAACAATATTGGTTACAATGGACCTTTATCTGTTGAATGGGAAGACATGGGAATGGAGCGTGAGTTTGGTGCAACGGAAGCTGCCGCCTTCGTCAAACAAATCGACTTCTCCCCAAGTAATGTAGCATTTGACGGCGCATTCGATAAAGAGAACCAATAAAGAAACGGCGATAAACTGTTCATACTATAAATTGCGCGACTCAAGAGCATAAAAGCCTGTTTTCCGATAGGTGAGCAGGCGAAGGTAAAGGAAATTTAAAGTGTGAACAGTTTAAAAACACCCGACTGAATAGTTACGAAAGAGTTATAAAAATTTATCAGATTCCAAGCCGGCGGCTGGATACGAACATTTCTTTATTTTTACAAAAAAATGGCAACTGATCTTGAACAATTTTTAATTGAGTGTCAACAAGCTGATGTTGTTCCGGTAACACGGCAACTTATGGCTGATTTGCATACGCCGGTTTCGTTATTGAAACGGTTTTACAATAATCGTGAAGGTGTTTTTTTGCTGGAGAGTATTGAAGGCGGTGAAAAATGGGGACGTTATTCGTTTCTTGGAATTGCACAACATGCCTTTGTTGAGATTTACAAGGATTATGTTTCTGTCAGAGAGTACAACGAATCCGGTTCTCCGATCAACGAAAATATAATTTTGCACGAAAATAAGCCGCTTCAAGTCTTGCGTGAATTGATGTCGCATTATCGTACTGTTGATCAAACTGATTTACCGCGTTTTTTTGGCGGACTTGTTGGTTATTTTGCTTACGAGATGACAACTTTTTTTGAAAATATCCCAAGCCGTCTTGAAAATGAACCATTTGCAAGTTTCATGATTCCGAGAACGATGTTAATTTTGGACAATGTTAAACAGACGTTGACGATATGTGTATTGACGTTTCCGAACCGGAATTTATGTTACGATAATTGCGGCGAGGACAAAGAGCGGAGCAAGGAGAAATTATTTCAACTTGCAATTGAAGAAATAAACCGTATAACCGGCGAATTGGAAAAGCCGATGGCGTTGCCGCAACCGGAAGGTAATACGCAGAAAAAGTTGAAGTTGAAGCCGGTTTTGACGGAGGAGGAATATTGTAGAAGGGTTGAGGTTATCAAGGAGCATATTGTGGCGGGTGATTTGATTCAATGCGTATTCTCGCAACAATTCATATCTGAAAATACACCTGATGCGGTTTCACTTTACAGGGCGTTACGTTTTGCGAATCCTGCGCCGTATTTATTTTTTATGCATCTTGGGGACATGGTTTTGGCGGGTTCTTCGCCAGAGACAATGATTCGACTGGAGGGTAAAACGGCAACATTGCGACCTATTGCCGGAACGCGAAAACGCGGCGTAACTGAACAACGTGACCGTGAACTTGCGGATGAGATGTTGCAAGACCCGAAAGAAAAGGCAGAACATTTGATGTTGGTTGATTTGGGGCGGAATGATCTTGGAAGAATTGCAAAAACGGGAACGGTGCAAGTTACGGATTTAATGTTTATTGAGAGGCATCCTCATGTTATGCATCTTGTATCCAATGTTGTCGCGCAACTTGAGGACGGTTTTGATGGATTGGATTTATTCGAGTCAACTTTTCCGGCGGGAACTTTGAGCGGTGCGCCAAAGGTGAGGGCAATGCAAGTTATTGCGGAACAGGAAACTGTATCACGCGGAGTTTATGGCGGCGCCGCAGGTTATATTTCGTTCAATGGCAATATTGATTTTGCAATTACTATCAGAACCGCCAAAATTCACAACGGAAAACTTACAGCACAAGCCGGCGGAGGAATCGTTTATGATTCCATTCCAGAATTAGAACGAAAAGAAACTATAAACAAAGCAATGGGCATCTCAAGAGCTATCGAAATGTTGGAAAATCTATAAGATTTATATCATTTCACTCGAACACAATATTCGCGTGAAATGATACTCTGAAACGATTATAAATAGTTAGTTGTCCCTGAAAAAGTCTTTTTGTTGTTTTAATGGTAGCCAACTTGTTCACGGCGAGTTCGTTTGAGCATCTGAATGGGGACTTCTTGTCAATTATTTTTGATACTTGTCAATTAATTTTGATAATAGACCTTTTCGCTAACCTGTAGGAGACCACCCCTGACCCCTCCGAAGGAGGGGAATATTCGCCTCCGAAGGAGGCTTCTTCTTATTCGCCTCCTTCGGAGGCGTATTCTTATTCCCCTCCTTCGGAGGGGTTAGGGGTGGTCTCGGAGGAGTTAAAGGCGGTTTTTTGTTGTAGGTTTTTTGTTGCGTTGATGTATTTTTAGGTTAGA
>JAITDV010000082.1 GCA_031282385.1 Planctomycetaceae bacterium
CTTAACGTGTGGACAGAAAAAGGCAATCTTGTTGTCATGTCCGAAGCAGAATATCGCGGAATGATCGAAACGTTACGTATTGATTCTGTGCCGGGTTTGCGTGAAGAAATCCTTGAGGCAATGGCTGAACCGCTTTCTGAAAGTATTCCCGCGTCGGAGGTACAATGGTAAAATATACTGTAACTTTTTCCAAAAAAGCAACAAAAGACATTGAAAAATTAAGAGCCTACGGGCTTTCTGAAAAATTAAAAAAATGGTTGAACTCCTTGAAAGGAATCCTTTTGAACCGCCTTACGAAAAATTATACGGCGATTATAAAGGAACGTATTCAAGACGTATAAATATTCAACACAGACTTGTTTATGAAATTCACGAACAAGAAAAAGTTGTCCGAATTCTTAAAATGTGGGAACATTACGAATAACCGCTCAATTGCAAAACGGTGAACGCTCACAATTAGAATAAACTATGAAACTTGATAAACTTCAATATCAGTTGGATGCGATTGAAAATGTCATCAAAGTGATTGACAGAAATAATATCGAAACCAATTCAAACTTCAACGCCAATCCCGTTTGGAAAAACGCAACAAATATTGACGTGAAGATGGAAACCGGTACCGGAAAAACTTACGTCTATTGCCGTTTAATGCACGAATTAAAACGGCAATTCGGTTTTTTCAAATTCATTATTCTTGTGCCAAGTCTGGCAATTAAAGAAGGAACAAAAATATCTCTTCTCTCCGACGATTGGAATAAACATTTTCGGCAGGAATTTAATAATCAAAATATCACGCTCGGCGTTGTCAATGCCGGTGATTTTGAAACGAAAAAAGGGAAACGGAAACAAATCCCCGAACCATTGCGGTCTTTTTGCGACGCAACAAAAAATGAAACAAACTCCATTCAATGTTTATTACTAAACGACGCCATGCTCGCCTCGTCTTCTATGACACGCGATGATTACGATTCAACACTTTTAGGAAATATTAGTTGTCCGATTAACGGTTTGAAAAATACTTGTCCAATTGTGATTGTCGATGAACCGCATCGGTTTAACAAAGAAAATAAAGCGTGGAAAAATATTGTCGAAAAATTGTCTCCGCAAATGATTATTCGTTTCGGCGCAACATTTCCCGATAAAATCGAAGTTAAAGGAAAACTTAAACAAATAAAAAAAGATTACGAAAATCTGGTTTACGACCTCAATTCAGTACAGGCATTCAACGACGGTTTAGTAAAAGGCGTTCATATTGTTTATCCCGCTTTGGCAAATAAAAATAGTATCATTTATAAAGTTGTTTCTATTGAGAAAGGAAAAAGTGCCAAAATTGGAAACAAGGAAATCAATATCGGTGATAATAATAAATTGTCGTTTATTGACACAAAATTTGACGGCGATTTAACGCTTGAATTTGACAAAGATTATCCGACACAATTAAAATTATCAACAGGATTGGCGTTAGAAAAAGGAATGGAATTGAGTCCTGAAATCTATTCGACTGATTATCAATCCATCTTATTAAGTCAGGCGTTGGACGCTCATTTCGAACACGAAAAAGAAAATTTTTATCGAAAAAATTCCGGACAAAATTTGCCGAAAATCAAAACCAATAGTTTGTTTTTTATCGATAGTATTAAATCGTTTCGTGGTGAAAATGATGAAAAAGGGTGGTTACGTCAGAAATTTGAACAATTATTAACCCAAAAGTTACAGCACGAAATCAACACTGCAAACGGTCAATTCAAGGAATTTTTACAAGCATCGCTCAACAATATCAGTGGTTGTCTTGCCGGTTATTTCGCCGAAGACAACAAAAGCAAGGAATATCAGGACGAAGTGGATAACGTTTTGCGTAACAAAGAGCAGTCGCTTCAATTCAAGAATAAAAACGGACAATGGAATATTTGCCGTTTTTTCTTTTCCAAGTGGACGCTTTGCGAAGGCTGGGACAATCCGAATGTTTTTGTGATTTGTAAATTACGAAGTTCCGGTTCGGAAATACGAAAGTTACAGGAAGTTGGACGCGGGTTGCGGTTGCCTTTTGACGAAAACGGTAATCGGATAAACGATGAGGAATTTTATCTTACCTATATTATTGATTATTCCGAACGTAATTTCGCACGAAAATTAGTCGGCGAAATCAACATGGACGGCGGAATGATTGATAACGAAAAAATCACAGACAAAATCTTGAACGAATTAGTCAAAGCGAGTTACGCAGTAAACAATGACAAAGCAAAAGCAAAACTTTTATTGGAAGACATTATTGACAAAAACGGTGTCATTTTGAACGTTGAAAAATTATTTGAACAATTACCCGAAGAAAGCGGATTAAAAATCAATCAAGGTAAAATCATCGGTGGAGGATTGCCGGAACGTCCGAAAATACGCTTGAATAAGGAAAATTTTGAAAAGTTGCGTGATCTGTGGAATCAGGTTACAAAACGATATTT
Organism: Planctomycetaceae bacterium; assembly: GCA_031282385.1. Lineage (GTDB taxonomy): Bacteria > Planctomycetota > Planctomycetia > Pirellulales > Thermoguttaceae > WRKP01. Next base: position 2,457 of record JAITDV010000082.1, read on the forward strand.
ATTGCAATTTGATAAATTGGACAAAAATGAATTAGACCATGTTTTAAAACAAATTTTGAACGGCGATGATATTTTTGTACAACCGACCGTATCCATTGTTGAAGAATTTTTGAAAAGAGGCGAGAATCGTGTGGAAGTGGAATCCGGCGGTTTTAAGTCGGCGGAATCATCGTTGGGTGTTCTTCAATACGGCGAGTTTTTGAAACAATTAAACAAACGAACTCATTTACCGCTAACCATTTTGCACAGAAATATAATTGCCGCCAGAAAAGGAAAACCAACACCGCCGAATCTGTTCAATATTATAACTATTGAAAATATTGTCAGGAATTTTGAGAGCAAGTTTGTTGAAATTTTTGCACAACGATTTTCGTATTATAGTTTGGATTTTACAGCCCGAACAAGTCTTTTTACCGGAAACGGCAATTTTGTATCGGAATTGCCGCAAGGCGACGTCGGTTTCAAAACGGCAAACGATATTCAACGGACAATCGAAAATTATTTATACGATAAATTTGTTTATGATTCGGAAATAGAACATGCCGTATTAAAAGTTACGCCGCCGGAACGAGTTATTGTATATGGAAAATTGCCGCGACGCAGCATCAAATTACCAACTTATACCGGCGGAACAACAAGTCCCGATTTTGTTTTTGCCGTTAAAAAGAAAAACTCTAAAGAGGTTGAATTACATTTAATTGTCGAAACAAAAAGTGATAATCCGCGTTTATCGGATGAAATTGCCGTCAATTCACAAAAAAAAGCGTTTGAATCTATTAATCCTAATATCAAAATCAAATGGCGAATGGAAACTGATGTTGCAAAATTTGAACATGAATTAAAAAAACTCGCGGAAAACTGATTGTTGATTAAATTGATTAAATTTTAGAAATTCTTATTGTCTTTATCAAAAAACAATCCACAGAACAGATACCAAAAATATTTTCGTGTATTTTTAAGTTTTTCTCATCTGGTGGGGATTTTTGTGATGTACCAATCATTTCCTCTGAATAGATGTACATCAATTTCGTTTGTTGCTACTTTTAGATTTTTATTTTGCCATTCTTTTGCAATGAAGCGTACATCATTTTGCGAAGTGATAGACCATTCGTGAATTCCCACAATTACATCCCCCGCAAGAATCCCTCTTTCAGCAAACGGCGACCCTTCACGCACCTCGTCCACAATAATTCCGCCATTTCTGAAATCTAACACAACTCCGCCGTATTGAAATCGTTGTGCATGTTGTGCATGTTGCATAAAAACTTTTTGGTATTCATCAATCGGCATTGGCGTATAACGTATTCCCAACGTTTCCCAAGCAAGTTCATCAAGAGCATGACCGCGTGATTTATTTTCTTGTTTATTTTTATTTCTTTGGACAACATGATTATTAGCGCTTTTAGGAGACGCGACATCCAAACTCGGTTCAGAAACGGCATATTTTGTTGTTTTGCCGGCGTACATTTCTTCACGCCGTAAATTTGATGGAGATAAAGTTACCGCAATATCCATTGCTGTATTGTCCCTAACAATCCCCACAACCAAATCATCTTTTGTCCGTACATCCAGCAAAGCGCGAAAAAAATCAAGTTTATTCTCAAGAGTTATTCCGCGTACATTCGTAACAACATCACCAACTTGCATCCCCGCAACCGCAGCCGGACTTCGCGGCGCAACCGATTTGATCACGATTTTATAATTACGTTTTCCAAGCGGTTTATTTGCCGCAACATCACGCTGCTCAACCTTTACCCCTAGATACGCATACTTAGAAACCTGATTCTCAAGCAACTTCGCCGCAACCTCAATAACTTGATCAACCGGAATCGCAAACGCAATACATTCAGCCCCTTGACGGATTGCGGCATTGATACCGATCATTTCACCGTCAACATTTATTAACGGACCTCCCGAATTGCCTGGGTTAATTTGTGTACTTGTTTGAATTGCGTCTCTGTACAAAAGCCGATCATTCACTTCAACTTCACGCCCCAACCCGCTTATCCTACCGTCAGTAACCGTAAACGGATAACCATAAGGATTCCCAATTGCCATACAATTTTCACCCGGCATCAAATCATCAGAACGACCAAAATGAATAGTCTGCAACGGATTCCGCACATCAATTTTTATAATAGCAAGATCAGTTTCAAGATCACGTTCAATAAGACGCGCAATATATTGATCCCGATTGTACGTCATCACTTGAATTTTACGGATTCTATCAACAACATGATAATTCGTAACAATATATCCGTGTTCATCAATTATTACTCCAGTTCCCATTCCATTATATGTTTTAGCAGCATCTCTGAAAAATTCACCGGCGTCGTCAGTTCGGTCACCCTGAATACATACAACAGCGTTTCTGTTTTTCTCATCCGCACGAACTACCCAATTCAGACGGTTATCCGAAGCCGCCGCCGTCGCCTCCGTACAATTCAAAAAACTACAGAAACCAATATTACGGGCAAATTTAGAATCAATAATCTCCGCATCAATTATTCCAGATAATATCGCCGGAAAACAAAAAAATGAAAACAATATCACAACATGAATAATCACACAACACAAGTTACCAAAAAATAAACTAGTCGGTAATAAACGCTGGATATTTCGTGTGGATACTGATTTGCAAACATTATTTCGGAATTGAAGTAGAACAGTTGGCAACATGGGATTAATTTTCCCATTGGAATTTTGGCAAATCGTCATAATTTTTCGCGGATTCTTTCGGAACAAAATGGACTGGGAATTTTTGAATTGTACGCAAAATAAATACTTCACTCGGTATAACTTAACACGTACAGTTTAATTCTCTTTTACCAACAAGGTAACAATAAACATAAACCGCCGCAGTTATTCTGCAATCAATAAGTTGCATTTCACTTGCGTCAGTTCCGGCTCATTTGCCTAACAAAATTTCGGATAGAAAAACACCCGTAATTGCTTTTCGACTAAAGGCAGATTGCTTCTTAATCCGTAGTGTTAAAGGCGGAATAACCGGAAGAGTTTTTCTAATTTGCCAAAATTACGTAGAATCCAGCTCAATCCCGACAATTTCACTTGCCTAAAATTATAAAAAGTTACCAAACGTGAAATTTTCTCAAAAAAATTACTTCCCCCGCCCTTGTATGGTTTCAATGTAGTGGTAAACTGTTCGAAATTGTGGGTAATTTACCCAAAAATGATTTTATTATTAAAATTTTGTGGGTAATTCGCCCAAAAATGGTTTTTTAGGTATTGATTTTTTGTCGTTGTTGGCATATACTGCTCGTATTAGACCTTTCGCTAACCTGTAGGTGCCCCCCTGACCCCTCCGAAGGAGGTGAATAATTCGCCTCCCTCGGAGGCGTTTTCTTATTCCCCTCCTTCGGAGGGGTTAGAGGTGGTCTCGGAGGAGTTAAAAGCGGTTTTTTGTTGCGTTGATGTATTTTTAAGTTAGAGAAAAGGTCTATTATAAATTTCGCGACACAAAAGCATAAAAGCCCGCATTTCGATTGGTAAGCAGGCGAAGGTAAACGAAATTTAAGGTGTGAACAGTTTAAAACGGTTTTGTTTGGTGGGTTTTGCTGAGTTTTTTTGGATTATCCGGGCAATCGGAGTAATGATATTAGCTGATGTCGGGAGCAAATGAATTAATAGTTGGCGAATATAGTAGAAAACTAGATGAGCGGTATCGCTTGACGCTTCCGTTGGAATTTGAAAGTGTGTTCAAGCCGGATGCAGGAAAATGCGTAATTGCAAAAGAACGTCCGGGTTGTTTATCTCTTTGGGAAGAAGAGACTTGGCGCGCGAAACTAGATGAGCGTGTAAACTTAGTGCAAACAAAACTTCGTCTTGGAGATTTAGAACAAAAGATGCCGGAATTACAACGTTTCGGTCGAATATTATCAACTCGGCATAAGGAGTTACAACTTGCGGGGCGTTCACGGGTATTGTTGCCGGAGGGATTTAGGGAATTTTTAGCGGTTGAGCCGGGCAAAGAAGTTATGGTAATTGGGGCGGCTGTTTGTATTGAAATTTGGCATCCCCAAAAATGGCTCAATTATTTGGAAGAAGAAATATCAGAATTTAGAACTTTGCTTGATACGTTATCGCATTGAGCAAAATGGGAAATGCCTGAATCGGCTCTTACGGGTTCGTTTTTACTTTCGGTCGTCACCCGAACTTTAGGAATGCAAGTCCTTATTTGTAAACGAATCTATTGAGGAATGCGGAGAGATATTCCTCAAAAGAGAACAACCGATTCAGGCTTTTTTTTTATCTTGCCCTTTAGGCAATAGACCTTTTCGCTAATCTGTAGGAGACCACCCCTGCCCCCTCCGAAGGAGGGGAATAATTCGCCTCCCTCGGATGCGTCTTCTTATTCCCCTCCTTCGGAGGGGCTAGGGGTAATGCTGCTATAATTTTCGTATTTATTGTTTTTACCATAATTTAAGTTGCTATTTTATTTTCATTTTTTAATTCAT
>JAITDV010000238.1 GCA_031282385.1 Planctomycetaceae bacterium
CCCCTCCGAAGGAGGGGAATAATTCCCCTCCTTCGGAGGGGTTAGGGGTGGTCTCGGAGGAGTTAAAGGCGGTTTTTTGTTGTAGGTTTTTTGTTGCGTTGATGTATTTTTAGGTTAGAGAAAAGGTCTACTGTTTCAATATGCACCACTTTAACACACAATGCCACAAAATCGACCGCCGCCCGTAACTCGCTACAACACCAACAAATATAAATCCGCGAACACAACTCACAAATGTTGACCAACTTGAGCCGATTCAAAACTCCAAACTACAAAAAATGTGCCGGATTAGCCGATCATACATGTTAAACAATTTACACTTTATTTTCCGGTAAGCTGATTTTGATGACTTTTTGACGCCGAATTATTAAAGTGCGTTTGGTATATCGCCAAATCAACGTTTCGTAATTCACAAATTCAGTGATTTGATGCGTAGTTTGGTTGCCAAATTTTGACAAAAAAGATTCAAGTAGAATATTCTAACAAATTTCCACAGTTTACAGGAGATCAATTTATGAAATTTTCAGAAATTTTTATCAAACCGATAATCTCGACTTCTTTTGAAGAAAATGCCTATGTTGTCTATTTAAACCAAATTAATGAAAATAACAAAGTTAAAGAGTGTTTCATAGTTGATCCTGGTTTTGAACCGCATTTGATTATTGATTTTTTGCGGGCAGAACAACTTGAACCAGTAGCAATTTTGATAACACATGGGCATGTTGATCATATTGCCGGAATTACAAAAATTAAAAAAGCAAAACCTAATTGCAAGATTTATGTTGGCGAATTTGATGCGGATAAATTGACAAATCCGCAATTAAATTTATCGGCGTTATTTGAGCATCCTTTTTCTGTTCCATCGGCGGATGTGTTGTTGTCGGATGGGGTTGAATTTCGGATTGCGGGAATTGATATTTGTGTTGCTCATGTTCCCGGACACAGCAAAGGTCATGTAATTTATCTAATCCGCTCTGAACCAACTCAAGTAGTTTTCGCCGGCGATTTAATATTCCGCAATAGCTACGGTCGCACAGATTTTCCCGACGGCAACAATTCTGATTTATTCAACTCCGTCCAAACAAAGATTTTAACATTGCCACCCGATACCATCGTTTATTCAGGACACGGTCAAAAAACAACCGTCGGCTACGAAGCAAAAACAACATGGAAAAGACTGTAACACTGTTCGTACTATAAATTACGTGACTCAGTTGCGTAAAAGCCTGCTTTCCAATAGATAATCAGACGGCGGCAAACGAAATTAAAGTGTGAGCAGTTTAGAAGTTCCCTTAATAATTGCATTTTATTTGAATTTTTTATAGTTCGGATGAAATGATACGAAGTTTCTTATTTACGTTTTATCACTTTCAGCAATAATCAGCAATAATTAAACTAGATTCATGTTTACAGTTCGTCCTTTTCGCAATGAGGATCCGCCGAAACTTTTATCACTTTGGCGTAAAAGTCAATTACGCGGTAACAGAGCAAAGTTGATGCCGCTTACAATGGGTATATTGCAATCACAGATTCTTGGCATACCGTTTTTTGATCCGCGTTCGATTTGGCTTGCTTTTGAAGACGGCAAGGCGGTAGGTTATATTCATACTTGTCTTTCTTTAGATACATCTTGTTGTGATTTTTCGGACAAGAGTGGACATATTTGTTTTATTGCAGTTGATCCTTCTTGTGAAGATGCTGTTGTTTGTACGCGGGTTTTGATTCGGGCAGGAACACAATATTTACGCGAACACAACGTAAAAGAAATATTCGGCGGTTCAATATCTCCATTGTTATCACCGCCGTTTTATACCGGATTTTACGGCGGCGGCGAAGCGATAGGTTTTTTTGATTCGGATACTCATCTTGTACAAGGATTTCTTGATTCCGGCTATGTTGTCAAAGCGAATACGGTTCGTTATTCGTTGAAGTTGTCGGGTTATATTCCTCCGGTTACTGTTAATACTGTCGGTTGGCGGCAGAATTTGAAAGTAGATTTCGACACTAAACTGAAACCGAGGAATTGGTGGGAAGCATGTTTGCTCGCGCATTTTGAATTTATTGAAGCCACCGCATATTTGAATTCGTCGAACATACCAATAGCCAAAGCAAGAGTACGTGTCGCCAATCCGACTCCCGAAGAAAACGGAACAGATTTCGGCAAAATGTATGTTGAACCGTGGGAGGCAACACTTACCGATATTCGGGTTCAAAAAGATCACCACCAAAACGGTATAGGTGCTTACATACTCGGCGAATTGTTACGGTACGTGATGTTCCATTATACTGTCGCAAGAATTGAAGCGCATGTTCATGAAGAGTTAAATCCATTGAACAAGCTGCTGTTAGCGATGCAATGGGAAAAAGCCGACACGGGAAAAATATATCACAAGTTATTTGTATAAATAATTCTTTGATCCGGCGGTTGTGTTATGTTACTCCGTCGATTATACGCATCTTGCCCTTAACGCGGCTATGTAACTATTCAGCGCAACTATTCAGCCGCGGAATTCCTGCAAGCCAATTATTTAGGTGTTAATGATTTAGAGTGTTAATGACTAGAAGTGAAGCAGACAAAGATAAATGAAATTAAAGTGCGAACAGTTTAAAACGTAATGCATGGGTCTTATCCGAAATTTTCAGAGTTACTTGCGATAAACGGCAAATTTTACAACATCGCCAAACAATTATACGCCGGAAATACGATCTCAATTGACGGAGCAATCGGCTCTTCTTGCGCCCTTGCAATTGCTGCTCTTGCGCAATCAGGTAATTCTCCGTTGTTGGTTATTGTTCCCAATCAGGACGAACTTGACCATGTTGCTTACGATCTTGAGCAATTTACCAACAACTCAATCCCAATCATAAACTTTCCTCAACTCCGCGAATTGCCATTATCCAAACCTACACCCGAATCACAATCACAATTATTTAACGTAACGAATAATCTTGATGTTGAAAATTGTACTGACAATTCAACATCCGAATACAATTCCTTGGAAGACGAGTTCAATTTTCGTTTGCATATAGACGAAATTTTCGGCGAGCGAATTCGTATTCTTAAAATATTGCCTTCGATTCACAGTTACATTATCGTTACAACAATTGCCGCGTTGATGCAACCTGTTCCTCCTGTCAAATTGCTTACATCTCATACTCTTTCGCTTGCTATTGGAACTCAAATTGACATGGGTCAATTGCGTAAGAAATTGATTCGTGCCGGTTTTCATTCGACGTCGGCTGTGGAGTTGTCGGGCGAATTTGCGGTTCGCGGTTATATTATTGATATTTTTGCGCCGGATTGGGAGAAGCCGATTCGTGTAGAGTTTTTTGGTGATGAGATTGAATCGATTCGCCAGTTTGACATAACAAATCAACGTTCACTTAACGCAGTTGATAAAATTGATTTCACGTGGCTTTCGCCTGCCGACGCAATTGGTGCGGTATTGCTTGATTATTTACCGGACAAGTTACCGGTTGTTATTTGTGAGTTGAATGAATTACAGCAGCAGGGTGAAATTTATTTTGAGCGAGCTGACAATCAAGCTATTTTAACTTCGCTTTCTGATTTATTGAAACGAATATTAAAACATCCGTCAGCAACAATTGCAGCTTTAGCAGAAGGTGAGTCTGAACATCACATTCGTTTATCGGTTATGTCTGTTGAGCGATTTTGCGGCGGTCTTGAAACTGTGCGTGCGGAGCTTGACAGAACAGATTACGGGCAAATTTATATTTTTTGTCCTACAGTTGCGGAGGTATCGCGGCTGACGGAGCTTTTTGCCAGTTTGAATCCAATGAAATCAGGACGTTTGAATTATATTGTCGGGCAAATTACAGCCGGATTTGAAATACATTTAACGTTGCCTAAAAATATTGTAACGAAAATTCCTGAAGTTGCTGACAAAAAAATTTCGCCGTTGACTAAAAAACTCAAAACTCTGAAATCAAAAAAATTAAACGACGAAACTACAAATCAAACAAATCCGACAAATGAAATAAATTCGGAATTACAACCCGAAAACGATGAACTTACGATTTTTTTTGTTCTTTCGTCCGGCGAATTATTTTCCCGCAATGATATTCGCCGTCCGAAACAACGTCATCTTAGTCGGGTGTTGGATTCTTTTCTTGATCTTAAACCTGGTGATTTTGTTGTGCATGTTGCGCATGGAATAGCGCGTTATCGAGGTATAGAGTTGTTGACGCGTCAGCAGCAGGAGGAAGAACATTTACGTCTTGAATTTGCGGACAATCAGGCGGTTTTAGTACCGATTTCCAAGATTAGTTTAGTACAAAAATATGTAGGCGGAAATCGTTCGGCGCCGCGTTTATCTCATCTTGGCGGTTCGGTTTGGACAAATCGTAAAACGGCAGCGCGGGATGCAGTGTTTGATTTTGCCGGTGAGATGATTGAACTTCAAGCAAGACGCGAATCTGCTGCGGGGATTGCGTTTCCGCCGGATTCAGATTGGCAAAATATGATTGAATATTCATTCCCGTTTAAGGAAACGCCGGATCAAGTAACTGCAATTGAAGCGGTCAAAAAAGATATGCAACTTTCACGTCCAATGGATCGACTTCTTTGCGGCGATGTTGGATTTGGCAAGACGGAAGTTGCGATTCGTGCAGCGTTCAAGGCAGTTGACGCAGGCTATCAAGTAGCTGTACTCGTGCCGACAACAATTCTTGCCGAACAGCACGCGCATACTTTTAGTGAGCGGATGAGTGAATTTCCTGTAACGATAAATGCGTTGTCGCGTTTTCAGTCGCGGGCAAATCAGAATAAAATTATCCAAAATATCGCTTCGGGCAAGATTGATATTGTGATTGGTACGCACCGGATTCTTTCGCATGAAATATCGTTTTATAATCTGGGTTTGGTAATTATTGACGAGGAACAGCGTTTTGGAGTAAATCATAAAGAACGTCTGAAACAATTCCGAGAGTCGGTTGATGTTCTTACAATGACAGCAACACCGATACCGCGAACTTTACATTTTTCGTTGTTAGGGATACGTGAGATTTCCAATCTGGAGACGCCGCCCGAAGACCGTTTACCGGTAGAGACGCATGTGATTCGGTTTGATGAGGATATTATTCGGATGGCGGTGTTGCGTGAGCTTAATCGCGGAGGGCAGATTTTTTTTGTTCATAATCGTATTGCGGATTTGGATGATATTGCGAAACGATTACAACGAATTATACCGGAGGTTTGTATAGAAATAGGTCATGCTGGTATGAGTACGGATGATTTGGAAGATGTAATGCACCGGTTTATTAATCATGAATTTGACATGCTTGTTTCTACAACAATTATTGAGAGCGGACTTGATATTCCAAATGCTAACACAATATTTATTAACGAGTCAAATCACTATGGACTTGCGGATTTACATCAACTTCGTGGGCGAGTTGGTCGTTTTAAGTTTCAGGCGTATTGTTATTTGGTTCTTGCAAAAGATCAGTCTTTGACAACACAGGCGGCAAAACGACTCAATGCAATTAGAGAATATGCGAAGTTGGGTAGCGGGTTTCATATTGCGATGCGTGATCTTGAAATACGCGGCGCGGGTAACATTTTAGGTATACAACAGAGCGGTCATATTGCTGCTGTAGGTTATGAAATGTATTGTCAATTATTGGAAGTTGCAATAAGGACTATAAAAAAGTTACCGCAAAAAAAATCAATTGATGTTGAGATAGATTTACCCGGTCTTTTTTTGATACCGATTTCTTATATTGAAGATCACAGAATCAAGATAGACATTTACCGACGATTATCAAGAATTACTACGTTGGAAGATTGTTATGACATACGCAATGAAATGATTGACAGATTTGGTGAGCCGCCGGTTGAGGTTGAGCGGTTATTGATGCAGGCAAGAATAAAGATAATTGCTCACGATTATTCTATAAGAACAATAAGATTACAACGCGGGCTATTAAATGACAACGGTTATGTCGTTTTAGAATATGTATCTCAAAGTTCTATTGAGGAGTTGAGGAGCAAGTTATCAAAAAGAAGGATTGAGTTGCGAATTACAGAAAGCGACCACAAATCATACGTCCCGTTGCCATCAAACATAACCTCAAACAGCGATCCCGACGCCGTCCTAAAATTTGTTACAAACATATTCGCCGGAAACTAAATATCATGTAACTATTCTGTTGAGA
>JAITDV010000106.1 GCA_031282385.1 Planctomycetaceae bacterium
AATTATATTTTTCAAAAATTGAATAAAAAATATCAGGTGTAAACATACGCGAATAATAACAATCGCAAAAATATAAACAATACCATTTTGGACAGGTTATTTTCGCGCGCTGCCTAAGGGAAATTGGATAAATAAGGGTTGTTTATTTTAGAACGCTGCGTTTTAGTCTGCTGCTTTGTTCCTATTTCCCAACCCTTTTTCCTAAACAAATGAATCCTGCGGCTGAATAGTTACAATAAATTCTGTTGTGCAATGACTAATTAGTCGTCCCTGAAAAAATCATTTGTATCTATCATTTCAGGTCTTATCATGTTGCAAATTCGTGTCAATTCGCGGATAAAATAAATTTATTGTCTAAACTTGCCAATCTTGAAAATTTTGATAATTCTGTCAAAAAGTAGGTTTTTAGAAATTGCCTAAATAGACAATTACAGATAATTACTCTGACTCTACTGTTTATTTCAAATCAATTTCAAAATCATTCGGTCCTGTTTTTGTAACTTCTACTTCAATTGGCGATTTGTCTGAATTTGTGATCAATTGTTCTTCGGGTATTATTGTCAAACCGGAAGGCATTTTGGGTTTTGGTCGGTTTATTGATTTCGGAGTTGCCAACTCTAAATCAGTTGCCGATGTATTTGAGTCATCTGATGCTTTCAAATACTCTAAAATTTCAGGCGTGACTGGTTGTCCCAACAAAACCGGCTTGCCTAATCCGAATATTGAAACGCGATATTTACCTAACTCGGCGCCTTTTCTACCGAGAATATGTGTTAACTTGAATCGTCCTTCAAAATCCGGTTGCGCGAACGCGACAGAGCCGGAACTAACTTCAAAAAATTCAATCCGTACATTGAACAACGGATTACCTTTGAATGTTACTCTGCCGCTCACAGGAACAAGTTTTACTTTGTTGCCCGAACAACCCGTTACACAAAACACAAACACACAAAGAAAAATAAAAAAAGGTTTTATCATGGTTATTTTTAATATTTTAAACTGTTCACTCTTTAATTTTCGGTAACGTGCGCGAGCTTATTTATCGTTTAATTTATTTGGTTACCGTATTCTTATGAGAGTTTGGAGACCGAACATGATTTCCAATCACGGAAAATTTATTGTCAAACCATCGTCTCTACCAACAAGGCGTAATAATATGTTGTTGTAATTTATTGTTTCTTGTAGAAATCGCACACTTCCATCCATTACAGCAACATTAGCGCCGCCGCCGGCATGAGGTGAGATAATATTTGTGTTCGGTCTTAAACCGGCAAAACAACGCGCCGACGGACAAACTGCATTGATTGTGTAAGCGATAGTTGTAATATTTTGCGGAAAAAAATCGGGAGAATAACCGCCGCTCCAACTGCCGTGATAACTATTACTGGCGCCGGCATCTCGTTTGTCATTAGTTGTTCCGCTAATGTACCGCACCCAATCGGATTGCTCTGCAACCCCTATCGTATTTGATGTTCCATCGGTAATTCCTAGCAAATTTACTTCACCATAAATCACGTTGTGTGTTGAGCCGGTTCTTGGACCGTAATATATTGGAGGTAACGCACCATTAAATGCAGTATGTCCCATTACTGTTCCGGCAGCATTCGTACCAGAGACAAGCCTTGTTTCGTTGACTGTAGGGTTATTCGGGTCCTGTAACGTTCCGGCTAATGCAACATAATTCATCGCCTGTATTTTCAAAGGATCCGGCGCGTCAGTTGGTTTTGTAGAAATCCAACTATGCTCATACCATTTATTTCTTTGGTTGGAGGGACAATTAAGATACGGTATGTAAAATTCATGCAGAAGTTTCCAATTCGGATTGTTATTAAATCCTCTCCAATCTGCACTAATACTACGATCCGAAGCTTCATAAACGGCAGTTTGCTCTAAAAATGGCCAAAGCGCAACAACCCATGAAGGCTCACTATGCGAACCTGGAGTAAGTACTCCGGATGCAGAAATTGTCATTTGACGTTTCATACCCGGCGGTAATTTGTCATACGCATCGTGATGGTTGTGAAGTGCAAGACTGATTTGTTTGATGTTGTTTGCGCATTGCATTCGTCTTGCAGCTTCGCGTGCAACTTGAACGGCGGGTAAAAGCATTGCGATCAATACACCAATAATCGCAATCACCACCAAAAGCTCAACAAGCGTAAAACCAAAAAGCGAAGTTTGGTTTGCGCGAAAAAAATTCTGAAATTTGCCCAAAATGCCGTTTTCAGAAATCTCTCTTCTAACATTTTCTTTGTCAAAATTAACTTTTAGAACAAACAAAACGTACTTCAAAATCATTTTTTTCATTTTTTCTTCTCCTAAATTTTCTGTAATATTCAATGGAATATTTTTTGTGTTGTATTGATGCGACGCCCTACGCAGATGTCGGGTTTCAACCCGTTTACAAAAACTTAACTCAAAATTTTTTTGTTGCGTAAATTCAAACGCCGGAATATTGCTCGTACTATAAATTGTGCGACTCAAGAGTGTAAAAGCCTACTTTCCGATAGGTAAGCAGACGAAGGTGAAGGAAATTTAAAGTGTGAACAGTTTAAAACACAACACATCTTGTGTCTTCACAATTTAATATTTTTGAACAGTTCACTCTTTAGTTTGTTGGTAACATTCACAAACTTACTAACCGTAAAGTCTGTGTTATCATCCTTATCAACATCCTTGTACCAACTCAATTTTAGACCGCAGCCGATATATTTATCTCAATAATCATGCCAATCAGAAATTCATTATAATGACGACAATTTTAAGATACTTTCGCAATCAAACCAGTAAATGTTAAGGTAAGAACTATTACATTTCACGGCTATCTAGTTGTCCCTGAAGAAGTCATTTGGTGCTATAAATTCTGGGCTTATCTGGTTGCAATTTAGAGTTATAATTTGCAATATAGTTATTGTTTTATCCGAGATTTTCCTTAAAACTTTGCAAATATTAGACCTTTT
>JAITDV010000133.1 GCA_031282385.1 Planctomycetaceae bacterium
AGATGGAAATTGGGATTTAGTCGGCAACAATACACCCGTATTCTTTATTCGTGATCCGTTAAAATTTCCCGACTTTATACACACTCAAAAACGCGATCCAAAAACGAACCTTCGCAACAATACCGCTGCTTGGGATTTCTGGTCGCTTTCGCCGGAAACATTGCATCAAGTAACTATCTTGATGAGTGATCGCGGAATACCTGCAAACTTGCGTCAAATGCACGGTTTCGGAAGCCACACTTTCAGTTTATTGAACGCGAATAATGAAAGAGTCTGGGTAAAATTCCACTTCAAAACCCAACAAGGTATAAAAAACTTGACAAACGCTGAAGCCGCAGAGATAGTTGCTAAAGACCGCGAATATTCTCAACGAGACTTGTTTGATAATATTGAAAAAGGCAACTTCCCAAAATGGAAAATGTGCGTCCAAATTATGCCTGAAACCAATGCGAAAACTTATCGATTCAATCCATTTGACTTGACCAAAACATGGAGTCAAAAAGATTATCCGCTAATTGAAGTCGGTATTTTGGAATTGAACCGCAATCCCGAAAATTATTTTGCCGAAGTTGAACAAGCAGCTTTCGACCCGGGGAATATTGTTCCGGGAATTGGTTTTTCGCCGGATAAAATGTTGCAAGGCAGATTGTTTGCTTATGCGGATGCACAGCGTTACAGGTTGGGGGCAAATTTTGAAAGCCTGCCGGTCAACGCACCGAAATGTCCTGTTCATAACTACCAACGCGACGGAGCAATGCGATTCGGCAACAACGGCGGAGGTTCCGTAAACTACGAACCAAATAGTTTCGGAGGTCCGACTCAATGCGGTTGTGCGCAAGAGCCGCCGCTTGATCTCACGGGAGCAGCATTTAATTACAACCATCGCGACGACAAAGATTATTACACCCAACCCGGCGATTTATTCCGTTTATTGCCCAAAGATGAACAGACAAGATTAATGCAAAATGCCGCAGATTCAATGGAAGGCGTTCCACAGGAAATTAAAATTAGAGCAATTGCGAGATTTTATCAAGCAGACACAAATTGCGGACAAGGTATTGCAAAAAATGTCGGAATTGATAATGAAAAATTAATTTTAGAGGAAATTAAAATACAACAAAACACGAAATAAAACTCAAATATTATGTTGTTGGAAAAATTCGTAACTATTCAAGTAACGCGTATTTTTAAACTGTTCACACTTTAATTTTCCTTTAACTTCGTCTGCTTACTTATCGGAAAGCAGGCTTTGACGCTTTTGAGCCGCGCAATTTATAGTACGAGCAGTATATCGTGCAATGTTTTGAGTTAGATTTTTGGCAATGGGTTGAAAGCCCAACGTCGGCAGCGTATGGTGTTGCCCTAATGCTACTGATTAAAGGCTTTCAGCTTTATTGCTCACAACACAAAATACAATCCTTTGAATAGTTGCCATTTATTTTCGGAAAAAGTTAAAAGGTAATTGTCTATTTAGTTTATGGATTAACAGACAATTACGTTAAAAGATATGAATCTTCTTGAGTGTCAAGATAAATTGATTTTTGAGTGTATTTCCGGTAGTTGTGCTTATGGGACGAGTACGCCGGAATCTGATACGGATATTCGCGGTGTATTTATTTTGCCTGCTTCGCAATATTTTCGATTAAACGTGAATGTTGAACAAGTTTCGGATAGTAAAAACGACGTGATCTATTATACGTTGAAACGTTTCTTTCAATTGGCGGTTGATGCTAATCCGAATATACTTGAATTGTTGTTTATGCCGGAAGACTGTGTCTTAAAAACTTCAACTGAATGGGAACGGGTTCTTGAGAAACGTCAATTGTTTATCAGTAAACGTGCGCTTGTTACTTACGGCGGATATGCGGTGTCTCAAATTAAAAGAGCGCGCGGTCAAAACAAGTTAGTGAACAACCCTATGCCGGAAACGAAACCGGTTAAAGAAGATTTTTGTTGGGTGTTTCCGTTGCGTGTATTGAAGGAACCGTTGCAGAGCGGCAATATTATGTTTCATCTCGAAAGTAACAAAATAATGTATCCTGATAAAATGCCGTTTCGACCTTTGAAACTTAGCGAATCCGAAATTGATTTATCGTTATGTAATTGTGCTGCTGTTGAACATGCTATTGATATGTACCGTTTGTATGATTACGGGAATAAGGCAAAAGGTGTTTTTCGTGGAGATGAGTCGGCGGATATTGTTTGTGAAAGTATTCCTAAAGAGGATGAGGTCGACAAATTTACGGGTATTCTAATTTATCACAAAGACGCTTATGAACGTGAATTGAAATTGTGGCAACAATATTGGGATTGGAAAAAAAATCGTAACGAAGCCCGATGGCGCGATCTGGAAAACAATATTGTCAACTATGATAGCAAAAACCTTTCGCATTGTATGCGATTGCTGTATGAAGCGGAACACATTTTACAATATGGTTTTCCCAAAGTGCGTTTTGAAGGTGAGCAGTTGCGGAAATTGAGAGAGATTCGATTTGCCCGTTTACCTTATGAAGAAATTATTGCGGAAGCGGAAGAACGTTTAGCCGAATTAGAAGAATACCATAAAACTTGTAAACTTCCAAACTCAGCTGATATAAAAACATTATCAGACTTGTTGGTTGAATTGAATTGCAAAAAAACCGAAAAATAAGGGCATAAGAACGTGTTGGAAAAATTGGTCGGTTACTAAGAGGAATTTGATAAATAAGGGTTGTTTACTACTCTGTTTCCACTTGAAAATAACCATTGTATGGATATTTGCTGTAAGGACCAATGCATTTAAGTTTACCTATATCTCGTATATTTATCAAATGATTGAGCAATTTAATCGCCGTTGCAATACTTTCACTGGTTGTAACTTCAGAAGGAATATTATTTCTTATCAATTGATATATTTCTTGATAGATTTGTGTTTCTAATTTTTCCCATTCCTCTTTAGGGTTAAATTGTTGATCTTGTCCAAGAATTACGTCAAGATTAAAGTATCGTCCGCGTTTTCCATATTCTGACAATATTTTACAAGCACGATTAATAAAATCATCTTTTGTAATAATATCATAGTCAATTAATGTGATGTGATTATTAAGTGATATACAAATTTCTTCAATCTTTTTCTTTAGAATTTCTAAATCATGCCCCCTTTGTTCTTTTCCCAACATTCATTTATTTTTGGAAAACAACCATTTTTATCCTTAAAATTCAAGCAGAGCATTATTTTAAAAAGACGTTCTAAACCACTTGATAAGAACATAAATGTATGATCATAAAAATCATTTCCTGCCGAAATTTTTTGAATTTCAGCTAGTCCTATCTTCAAAAATTTTATTGCTCTTTCAAGCTCAATTACAACAGACATATTTTTTACAACAAATATCATTCATAATATATTTTAACAATTAAATAGTTGTCCCTGCAAAAGTCATTTGGAGCTATAAATTCTGGGCTTATCTGGTTGCAATTTAGAGTTATAATTTGCAATATAGTTATTGTTTTATCCGAGATTTTCCTTAAAACCTTGCAAATATTAGACCTT
>JAITDV010000249.1 GCA_031282385.1 Planctomycetaceae bacterium
CCCCTCCGAAGGAGGGGAATAATTCCCCTCCTTCGGAGGGGTTAGGGGTGGTCTCGGAGGAGTTAAAGGCGGTTTTTTGTTGTAGGTTTTTTGTTGCGTTGATGTATTTTTAGGTTAGAAAAAAGGTCTATTCTGTAGCGAGTGATTCTAAACTGTTCACACTTTAAATTTCCTTTACCTTCGCCCGCTTACCTATGGGAAAGCAAGGCTTTTACGCTATTGAGTCACGCAATTTATAGTACGAACATTATAGCGTGGACTTACTTGTTTGAAAGTCCGTTTTGATGCGTTTATGTTGCGGAATTTCAAGAATTAGCCGTGAAATTCCCGTGTAAGCAACTTATTGTTACAAAATATAAAACAGACAAGATTGAGCCAACAATCAATTTCCATCAATTCAAAATAACAATCCGCCATACGAAATTCTAACATAAAAGCGAAACGGCGGCGGATTATAACTATTCGAATTAAATTTGTCTATAGAGGTTTACTTTTCAGAATAGACAAATTTAGACAATAAATTTATTTTATCCACAAATTGACATGAATTTGCACAACTTATTTAATTCGTAAAATTAGTGAAAATTCGTGGACAAAATGAGTTTTTAAACTGCTCACACTTAAATTTCCTTCGCTGCCGCCTGCTTACCTAATATAGAAAAGCAGTTTTTTACGCTCTTGAGTCGCGCAATTTATAATATGAACAGTATAGAAGTTCCTTTTAGAGTACTGCGTTTTTGTCTGCTTCGTTCCTATTCTCATTTCCTAATCCCTTTTCAAACAATTGAATCCTGCGACAGAATAGTTACAAATTTAGAACAAAATTCTGATAATAACGATTATTCCTGTATAGGAATTTTATTGAAAGAAATTAACATTGGCAACCGAATCTACCTCGCAGGATTGTCGGCATTTGTGGAAAAAATATTTAAACTATTCAGTAACAACCCACCGTAATACGGTGGTCAATGACATTCCTGAAAATTTCATTTCCCCCCTTCCTCCCCATCCTCCCCCAAATAGTTGCAATGAAACCGCTTGGTCTCAGATTTCTAGGCGTTGTAGTTTCAACATTGTTCGTCGTCTTTGCGATCAGTGTTTTGAGCTATTCGCCGGATGATATTCCTATTGCGTCGGTATTAACGGAACCAAATGTTGATGCCTCCGCTGAAGTTGCAACCAACACTCCCGACTCAAATTCCACATCTACATATCAAGATTCAACCGATTCCTCCAAGGTTTCGTCTGCTTTTACATCTTCGTCATCTTCGTCATCTTCACTTGCACCGCCCGCCAAAACTCCGCCAACCAACTCGCCTCCGTTTAATTCTCCAACTCCAAACAACACACCTTCACCTTTTATCAATCCATTTGCCGTAAACAATACATTTACGTTAAATAATCCTGTTGTTGCTCCGAATTATGTAAACAACACTAATATTGTTGCGTCCAATATTTTGGACAACAAATCCATCTATAACGAAGATGATGACGAAAATTTAATCCTAACCGAAATTACCCCAAACCCTCCACGCAAAAATATCAAAAACCTTTGCGGTCCAATCGGCGTAATTTTATCTGCTGTAACTATCTATTTATTTGGACAATCAACATTGATTTTACTGTTGCCATTTGGAGCTTGTGCCGTGAAGCTGCTTACTATTAACAAATTTGATCAAGTCATTTTGCGAACTATTGGTTTTATTTTTGCGCTTATTGGTTTTTGCGGACTTTGTGGACTTTTTGCGGACAAGTTAGTTGCTTTTCCATTGTCAACAAAAAACCCCGGCGGCTTAATCGGAACAATTATTGCTGCAGCATTAAATCAAAATGTTGCGGTTGCCGGCAGTGTTGTTTTACTTTTGAGTTTAATTATTGGCGGTTTTATTTTATTTGCGGACAGAATATTATTGCAAACGGCAACATCGTTGATTTCGTTGCTCAACAATACTTCGTCCGAAAATCCTCATCCATCTCGTCCTTCATCGTCTTCTGTTCCTGATTCTCCGCATGATCAAAATTGTTGTCCTGACAAACCGGTATTGTTGCCTCTTCAACTCATGTCCGTTTACGATACAACTTCCGAACGACTTAGCAGTCGTCCTGTTGTGAGCTATTGTCGAGATAACGAGACAAATAGAATTGCTTACAACTACACTGAACATCCAGACAAAGATAACTGTCAACCTCAACTTGATAAACAAAATAATAAGTTGGTCAAAAAAATTACGGAGTCAAAAAATATTGCAAGAGAATACAAATTGCCGTCGACAGAGCTTTTAACAAAGCCGGAAATTTATAACGACAATGATTTTATTGAAGAATCAGAGCATCAAGCAATCCAAATCGAAGAAGTATTTAAGACCTTTAATTTGCAAGTTGAAGTAGTTGATGTTCAAACTGGCCCAACAGTGTCTCAATTTGAATTGCAGCTTGCGAAGGGATTACGTATTAATAAGATTCAGCAGCTTGCGGATGATTTGGGGTTGGCGTTGCGTGTTCCGAAAGTGCGGGTTGTGAATCCGATTCCTGGCAAAAATACTTTAGGCGTCGAGTTGCCCAATAAACATCGGCGAATAGTAAGAATGCGTGAAATCATTGAAGAATCTGACTGTTCGTATAAGACTTTGGGTATTCCGCTTTTTCTTGGCAAGGATGTTTCGGGCAAACCAATGATCAGTGATCTTGCAACATTGACGCATTTGCTTATTGCCGGCAGAACCGGTACGGGCAAAAGTGTTTGTCTTAATTCAATTATAATTTCAATATTAATGACGCGCACACCGAATGAAGTGCGAATGATTATGATTGATCCTAAAAGTGTCGAGCTTAGTCCGTATCAAAATATTCCGCATTTGATTCATCCTGTTGTTATTGACATGAGCAAGACGGAAGCGGTGTTGGCGTGGGTGGTGGAAAAGATGCAGGAGCGTTACAGGTTGTTGAATGCGGCGCGGGTTGTGCATATAAATGACTACAATAAATTATCGGAATCAGAATTGCGGCGGCGTATGGAACTTCTTGATTGCAGCGACGAGGAGTGGCAAGTTGTGCCGAAAAGTTTACCGCGTTTGGTGATAATAATAGATGAGTTTGGTGAATTGATGTCGTCGGTTGCGCCTAAAGAAATCGAAAGTCATATTATCCGGCTTGCCCAAAAGAGCCGTGCAGTTGGCATACATCTTATACTAGCAACACAAAAACCAACCGTCGATGTAATTACCGGCTTGATAAAATCAAATTTGCCCGCACGAATATCTTTCGGTGTTGCAACCCGCGCGGACAGTATGGTAATTTTGGATCAAACCGGTGCAGAACGGTTGTTGGGTTGCGGCGACATGTTGTTTCTTAATTCGGATAAAAATGAAATTAATCGCGGTCAAGGTACGTTTGTTGACAGGGAAGATATTGATGAGATTGTGAACACGATCAAGATTGATACGCCGAATTTTATTGAGGAGTTGGTTGAAATTGATGAGGACGAATCCGGTGGAACGGATAATTATGGAAACAACGTAGGAATTACCGCACGAACAAGACACAAAGATAATAGCAACAATTTTGAAAACGAACTACACGACGAACTCTATGAAAAAGCTGTAGAATACGTTATCGGAGAAGGACGCGGCTCAACTTCTTTATTGCAACGAAAATTATCGGTCGGCTATGGGCGCGCGGCAAAAATGATTGAAACAATGGAAACAGAAGGTATTGTTGGTCCGTACAACGGTTCACAAGCCCGTGAAGTAATTATGACATTGAACGATTGGTACAAATTGTCGGCAAAAAAAAATAACCGCTCCGCATCCGCAACAAAACAATTGTCCGCAAACTTGAAACCGGTTCAAAAAGTTACGCCGAAGGTGTTGTCTGAAGTATTGGCGAGCGGACGAACAAAAAATCCGCAGAAACAAACCAGACAATCCGGCACAGTAATAAACACAAATGTTATCAGACATGCAGTTCCAGTTTCGTCTGAACTTAATTTTGCGGAAAGTTACAACAATAACGAGTATTTCGATCCTAATTACGAAAACAATAATAACAATCAAGAAGGTTATATTGACGGATCGGAATTTGCGTCATAATTAATTATTGTTTTTTGACTGTTCCCCCCTTTCATTATTTGTACAAAATCTATAAACTTATACTGTTCTTACTATAAATTGTATGACTCAAGAGTGTAAAAGCCCGCCCGCTTTCCGATAGGTAAGTAGGCGAAGATGAAGAAAATTAAAGTGTGAACGGTTTAAAATACGAGATTGAAAAGCAGGCTTTATGTTGTTGAGTCGCGCAATTTATAATACGAGCAGTAAATTTTTGGAGAGATTAAAAATTTGAATTGAGGTAAAAAAATGGCTAAAGAACAAATAAAACCAATAGAACCAATTCTAGCAGAACAAACAGGTTCAGAACAACCGAAATCGTTGTTGGCTTCGCGGTTTGTCGTGATTTTGGCTCTTGTCGTGTTGGCATTAGCTCAAATGCTCCTTATGTATATGTTGTTGCCTGATCCGAAAAAGTTGGCTAATGAATTATCCAAAGAATTTCCGGTATTGCCTGAAACCTTGCAAGCAGCCGGTCTTTCGCCTACTCCAACAGTTCATGTTGAAACACGCAATTGGATTGAAAAGAAACTTGGCGAGCAATTCAAGTTTCAAGATAAAAATAGAACTGATCCAACACTTTACAACCAATTGGTTATAACGATAACGATTCGTATCCATAAAAAAGATGAGTCAAGATTTGATCGAGTTGTAGCCACACGAACAGAAAAATTACGCGATATTGTTTACTCTGTGTTGCGTGAGGCAAGAGAAGAAGAACTCGCTTCCTCTGATTTGCTTGCAATAAAACAAAAAATCATGATGCGAATAAATCAAGAACTTGAAGAACCTTTCGTCAAAGAAGTCCTTTGTACCGATATGAGTTTCAGCACTTCCTGATTGGGTATTGCCTAAAAAAGAATGTAATTGGGTAACTTCTAAAAAATTTTTTTGGGGGCAAAATAGACCTTTTCTCTAGCCTAAAAATACATCAACGCAACAAAAAACCGCCTTTAACTCCTCCGAGACCACCCCTAACCCCTCCGAAGGAGGGGAATAATTCCCCTCCTTCGGAAGCGTTAGGGGTGGTCTCCTACAGGTTAGCGAAAAGGTCTAATTATTAAAATTTTCAGGATTGGCAAGTTTAGACAATAAATTTATTTTATCTACAAATTGATACGAATTTGCACAAATTATTTAATTCGTTAGATTTAGTAGAGATTCGTGGACAAAATGAGTTTAAACTGTTCACACTTTAAATTTCCTTCACATTCGCCTGCTTACCTATCGGAAAGCAGGCTTTTACGTTCTTGAATCACGCAATTTATAGTACGAACGGTATAGAAGTCCCCAAAATCATTTTTTTGCAATTGACCTATTTATGCAAATTCCTTAAACTTCGCCTTCCGGTTCGAGTCGAAACAAAAAATTAACAATTGAATTGATTAAACCGTTCATACTTGAGTTTCCGGTAACTTACGCGAGTTTATCCTTTCGGAAATCCTATATTAGTGTCTTTTTGTTACCAAATTCTCAAAAGTGTTCGGTATATCAGTTAAATTTAACTGATTTTTCCCAATCGCTAATTTTGAATAATTGTCCCGAAAATTATCTCAATTCACCGATACCGGACTACATGCGCAAGTAGTGAAAAAGATTTTTTTCGTAACGATTTATAAGTTGTGTTTGTGAATTGTTATTGAATATATTTGTATTTTGTTAGAGTAATGAGGAATTGGAATCATGAGTGATGATGGAGTATTAGATCAAAATGAAATAGAACGTTTACTTGGCGGCGGCGGCAATACGGGAAGCGGCGGGACTTCGTCTTCGCCTGAATCTTCGTCAAGTGATGGAACAATTAGCCAAAGCGATCTTGATGCGTTGTTTGGCAAAAGTAGTGGAGCAGATCAATCTTCTGCCGGTTCTGCTGTTCCGTCTGATAGTACAATTAGCCAAAATGATCTTGATGCGTTGTTTAATACTAGCAATTCGTCCGGCAACTCGCCCAATTCGCCGTCATCACAAACGAAATCTTCCGCAAGCGGTCCTCTTGACCAAAGAGACCTTGACGCGTTGTTTCAAAGTACGAGCGGCGGCAATACGGAAGTACCTCCGTCTCCGGGTCCTATTGACCAAGCTGCACTTGATGTTCTTTTTGGCAGTTCGGCGTCGAAACCTTCAGTTGTGCCTACTTCTCCGACATTTGTTCCAACACCTACATTTGACCCGACACAACCGTCCTCTTCAGCAATAAACAACAATTATGCGTCAAGCAATAATATTGGAATTAGCGGTGGAAGTGGAATTGGTGGGGGCGGTGGCGGTTTTGGTTCGGCGATGCCGGATATGGGCAATGATGATGAAGATGGATTGCCGCATGGTGATTTGAATTATTTGTTGGAGCGGGCGGAGAAATCTATTCAATCAATTGCATCGGAACGTTTGATACCGACGGAGGTAATTGAATTTCAATTTCCTGAATTTGGCGGTACAGTTCCGAGTACGGAACATGCTACGCTTGATCAGATTAGTGAAGTTGAGTTGAATGTCAAAATTGAGCTTGGTCGTACTGACATGTATCTTGAGGACGTATTGAAGTTGCGTAAGGGATCGGTTGTTCCGCTTGACAAGACGGCGGGCGATCCTGTTGATATTTATGTTAATGGGCGTTTACTTGCGCGGGGCGAGGTGCTGGTTATGAATGAGAATTTCTGTGTAAGGGTTGCCGAACTGCTAGCCGGTGCGATCCCAATGGAATAATGACTTTTGTCCAATTGTAACTATTCAGTCGCGCGTTTTTTGTCTGCTTCGTTCCTGTTCTATAACCCCTAACCCCTTTTCCTAAACAATTGCATCCCGCGGCTGAATAGTTGCAATTTAGTAACAATACCGCTTGACAGGGAAATTCTTATTTATAAAATCATGCGGCAATTTTTGACAAAATTTTCTGACAATCAATTTTTGTTACGGAAATTAAAGATGAAAAATTTTGTCCAAAGTTGCAGATTCAGAAGTCTCGATTTCATGAAAAATAATGTGTTTTGTGCGATTGCCGAATTGTATTTGACTAAATGTTAGAAAATCGTGAATCCAAATGTTGTTTATAAACTGTTCACACTTTAAATTTCATTTACCATCGCCTGCTTACCTATTGTAAATCAGGCTTTGACGCTTTTATATCACGCAATTTATAGTATGAGCAGTATATTTTGGATTCGCAGAGTGTTCGGTTTAATCAGAATCAGTAATTAATTAACCTTCCAATTAAATTATAAATGACTCATTTAAGCGATCTCGAAATAGCTCGCCGTGCAACACTTTTACCAATTGATGCAGTTGCGGCGAAAATAGGTTTGTCCGACAATTTAATAGAACGGTACGGAAATTTTAAAGCGAAAATCTCATTCGACGCAATCAATACTCCGTCCGCGAAACCCGACGCTAAACTAATTCTCGTTACCGCAATCAGCCCAACCCCCGCCGGCGAAGGTAAAACAACAACAAGCATCGGAATCGCAGACGCGTTGAATCGTCTTGGCAAACGTGCGATTGTTTGCTTGCGTGAACCGTCAATGGGACCTTGTTTCGGCATGAAAGGCGGCGCAACCGGCGGCGGTTACTCGCAAGTTGTACCGATGGAAGATATCAACTTACATTTTACGGGCGATTTTCACGCTGTTACGTCGGCACATAATCTTCTTGCAGCAATGCTCGATAACAATTTACATTTCGGCAACTCGCTTGAATTAGATGAGCGCCGTATTGTCTGGAATCGCGTAGTTGATTTGAATGATCGGGCGTTGCGTAAAATTGTTATTGGTCTTGGCGGAGCGTTTAATTCTGTTCCGCGAGAGTCG
>JAITDV010000207.1 GCA_031282385.1 Planctomycetaceae bacterium
CTTTTCTCTAACCTAAAAATACATCAACGCAACAAAAAACCTACAACGAAAAACCGCCTTTAACTCCTCCGAGACCACCCCTAACCCCTCCGAAGGAGGGGTCAGGGGTGGTCTCCTACGGGTTAGCGAAAAGGTCTATTAGAACTGTACTTTTGCAAAATACATAACAACTTTTATTAAAAGAGCAGATGATTAAATCTTACTCAATTTCAGCATATATTTTGCACCCCAAAGATGCAGAATTATTGAAACGGAATTTATGAAACCCTTGTTTTAACGGCATATCATTTTTGAAAAAATAATATTTGATGCAATAATATGATAAAAATCTGGGAATAGGAACGAATCAGACAAAAAAACGGCACTCTAAAATAAACAACCCTTATTTATCCAAATTTATCCAATTCCCCTTAGTAGCAAGCAGGATCCCCTCAACGCGCCCTTATGCCTTTATTCTTTCAATGGTGAATTTAAGACAATGTCAAACAAAACATGAGGGTATAAGGGCGTATTGGGAGGGAATTTTTGGCTACTAATGGTAATTCGACAAATAAGGGTTTGAATATTAGAACCGTTCGGAAAACGATGTTGTCCCGCGTGAATTTATTGGGCTTGGGTAACAGAATAGTTGACGATAAGAAACATACGGCTGAATAGTTACGATTGTCATTTTTGACGAACATAATTATTGTTACAATAATGTATCAAAAAAAATAGTAATTTGATAAACATTTTACTCTTAAATTTATAGTGTTAAACGCCATTTTGCAAAAATTCAGTTAGAATTTAATCAAAACAAAAAAATAGGAGATTTTCAAATGATTAAAAAAATACGAATTGGTGAATCAGTATTATTAAAATTGGCGGCGATAATATTTGGCGTGTTATTTCTAAGACAGCAAGTTTGGGCGGAGGAATTAGCGGAGCCGTCGCCGGAGTTGCTGGCTAAAGTTGCGCGTTTACGTGCAAAGAATATTCCGTTGATTGATTATCATATTCATATTCGCGGCGGCATGACGGCGGAGAAAGCAATTGATTGGGAGCGGAAAACCGGCATCAAAAGCGGTGTTCTCGAAAATACCGGCGAAGGTTGGTCTCTGTCGGACAACAATAAACTGGAGGCTTTCATCAAAGACGTCAAGAAATTTCCGGTATTGGTAGGTATTCAAGTCAATGATCGTAATTGGTACAAAACTACGGATAAGAAATTGCTCGAAAGTATTGATTATGTTCTTGCGGACACAATGATCATGAGTTTGAAAGAAGGAGCAAAACCGCAAAAACTTTGGCTTGAAGTTGAATATGAAATTGAAGATCACAAAAAATGGTTGGAAAGATATTGGGAACATTGTTTAATTGTTGTGAAAGAGCCGATTGACATACTTGCGAATCCGACTTATTTACCGCCGCGAATGGAGGAATATTACGATGAATTTTGGAATGATTCCCGCATGGGTCAATTTATTGATGCTGCGGTTAAAAATAATGTTGCTCTTGAAATTCAAACTACATCAAAATTTCCCAAAGCCAGATTTATTGCTCTGGCACGACAAAAAGGAGCAAAATTTACTATCGGACGAAATAATTTCGACGACAAAAAAAGTGAACTCAAACGTTCACTTGACCTGCTCGAAAAACTAGACATCAAACCGGATGAAATGTTCGTCTTGCCCGCTCCAAATAAAAAACTACGTAACCGGTAATCGCACAAAATTACAAAAACCAAATTACCACTTTACATTTTATTAACGATTTTTCGGATCAAAAATTCATTAAATTGTGTTTTGATTTAGAGAGAGAAGTTGTCAAATTTTTGGTTATTCGCGAGGGGTAATGTATACTGTTCGTACAATAAATTGCGGATTCAAGATCACAATTTATTGTACGAAAGTATAAATAGTAGAACCGTTGGGAAAATGAAGTTGTCTATTGCAGATTTATTTGGATTGTGGAACAAAATAGTTGCAGATAAAAAAACACACGT
The DNA here is from genome assembly GCA_031282385.1 of Planctomycetaceae bacterium. Classification (GTDB taxonomy): domain Bacteria; phylum Planctomycetota; class Planctomycetia; order Pirellulales; family Thermoguttaceae; genus WRKP01. Next base: position 1,985 of record JAITDV010000207.1, read on the forward strand.
CTGAATAGTTACAAAGAAAATAAAGAAGAGAAATAAAATGAAACAAGAAGATAAGCTTGATCAAAACGGCAATACCGTTAATATAAAAGGAAAAGTAATTGTGTTTATTCCTGGTCTTGGGGCGGATCATCGGTTGTTTAAGTATCAGACGGAATATTTTTCGGGCAGTGTTGCGGTGGACTGGATTGATCCTGTTTCAAATGAAACGTTGGAAGAGTATGCGGTTCGGATGGCAACAATGATTCGTTCAAAATTACCGCCTGAAGTGAATAATAGTGATGTTGTGATTTGTGGTCTTTCGCTTGGCGGCATGATTGCGCCGTATATTGCCCGCAATCTTAACGCGGCGGGATATATTTTATTGTGTTCAATACGTAAGCCGTCGCAATTTCCGAAACGATTTTATTTTGATTGGTTGGTAATGCGTAATTGTGTGCAACTTCGGATTGCGCGGATTTCTTTTTTGCGGATTTTTATACGGTTATTTCTTGTTTTCAAGGGATTTATTAGCCGTTTTGTTATTCCGGATGCGCTTGATCAAATTATTTGTATGCCGGCGCGGCGTTTTGCGGAATTGTCGAGAATGATGTTCGACTGGGCTTATAGACAACGGGAACAAGATGAATTGTGCAACGATAATTTGAATATGCCGTCAATTCAAATTCATGGCAATCGTGATATGTTATTACCGATCAAGTTGACCAATCCAGACGTAATAATTGAAGGCGGCGGACACTTGCTTGCCTTGACTCATCCAAATCAAGTAAACGAAATAATCCAAAATTTCATCTCAAAAAAAATTATTTTATCCGCGAATTGACACAAATTTGAACAAATAATTTAATTCGTGATCTTTCGTGAAAATTCGTGGACAAAATAAGTTTAAATTGTTCACACTTTAATTTTCATTGCCGCCGCCTGCTTACCTACAGGAAAACAGGCTTTTACGCTCTTGAGTCACGCAATTTATAGTACTAACAGTAAACCTTTTCTCTAACCTAAAAATACATCAACGCAACAAAAAACCTACAACGAAAAACCGCCTTTAACTCCTCCGAGACCACCCCTAATCCTTAATGCTGCTATAAAGTTTTTTGTTTACGTATTTTTTTCGTAGGCGTGATTTTTTTGAAAAAAATTGCCTTTTTTTTGAACTCTAGCTCTATTTTTTTTAATTGGTATTCCGTTAATCTTGAGATTTCGTTATAATTCCTCCCGATTTCGTTATACCAATT
>JAITDV010000214.1 GCA_031282385.1 Planctomycetaceae bacterium
CTTTTCTCTAACCTAAAAATACATCAACGCAACAAAAAACCTACAACGAAAAACCGCCTTTAACTCCTCCGAGACCACCCCTAACCCCTCCGAAGGAGGGGTCAGGGGTGGTCTCCTACAGGTTATCGAAAAGGTCTGATATACTACAACTAACAAAACGAATTAAATTTCAATATTATTTCACCCGACCACAAATTTCGGGTGAAATAATACAAAAAATAAATCGCCTTTTGGCAAATATTTTTCTTTATTCCCATTCTATAGTTGCCGGCGGTTTTGAGCTGATGTCGTAAACAACACGGTTTATCCCTGAAATTTCATTGATAATTCTGGTTGACATTTTTCGTAACAAATAATCCGGTAATTCCGACCAGTCCGCCGTCATAAAATCATCAGTCTTGACACATCGAATCGCCACCGCATCATCATAAGTTCGACCATCACCCATCACCCCAACACTCTTAACCGGCAACAAAACCGCAAAAGCTTGCGAAATGTTATTGTACAATCCCGCCTTTGTAATTTCATCAATAACAATCGCATCAGCTTCACGCAATTTATTTAACTTTTCCCGCGTAACCTCACCCAAACACCGCACCGCTAAACCAGGTCCAGGAAACGGATGACGCCACACAAATTCCACCGGTAAACCTAACTCAATCCCAAGTTGCCGTACTTCGTCTTTAAATAACTCACGCAACGGCTCCACTAACTTAAAATCCAGTTCCGCCGGCAAACCGCCGACGTTGTGATGCAACTTGATCGTTGCTGCCGGTTTGTCGCTATTTGGATCAAGACTGCTGCCGCTCTCAATTATGTCAGGATAAATTGTTCCTTGCGCTAAGAATTTTGCGTTGTTAAAATTTTTCGCCGCGTCTGCAAAAATCTCAATAAAATAATGCCCAATCCGCCGCCGCTTCTCCTGCGGCTCAACAACCCCCGCAAGCCGTCCTAAAAAACCATCCGCCGCATCAATCACTACCAACTCAACATCAAAATGACTCCGAAACATATTCACAACCGCATCCGCTTCTCCTTTGCGAAGTAAACCATTGTCAACAAGAATACACTTGAGTTGCGAGCCGACCGCCCTCGACAAAATCGCTGCTACCACCGCCGAATCAACCCCGCCCGAAAGACCGCAAATTACTTCGCCGTTACCAATCTCATTACGAAAACGTTCCACCGCCGCATCCGCAAAATTACGCATCGTCCAATCATAACGGCAACCACAAATCACATGAATAAAATTCTTAAACATATTCATGCCATTGTCGGTATGGGCAACTTCAGGATGAAATTGTAATCCAAATAACGGTTTTGACCGATGCTGTATAGCACAAACAGGACTTCCAAACGAACCCGCAAGTAAATCAAATTCAGAAGGAATTTTTGTTACATGATCGCCATGACTCATCCAAACATTTTGAATCGACGGCGTATCGGCAAAAAACGCAGATGACTTGCCAATATCCGTTAACTCAATTGAAACGCGTCCATATTCACGGTTACTTGCAGCTGTTACTTCTCCGCCGAAAAATTGCGTCATAACTTGCATTCCATAACAAATTCCAAGCACAGGTACGCCTAACTCAAAAATCGCCGGATCACAATCTCGACCGGATTCACAATAAACACTCGACGGACCTCCACTCAAAATTATTCCGCACGGCGAAAATCTATTCAATTCTTCCGCCGAAATCGAATAAGAAACCACCCGCGAATAAACCCCCAACTCCCGCACTCGCCGCGCTATGAGTTGTAAATATTGCGAACCAAAATCCAATATCAATATCGTCTCTTTGTCAAATGCCATCTTTCAATCCTACATCATGTAATTCAATTTGCGAATAAAAAAACAACTCCCGCATATTTTTTCTAACATTAATTGCCGTCTCTTGAGAAAATAATTACGGCTTGTTCCTATTACAAAATCCCTTATATTTAACAACAACATACTAATCGTACTATAGATTGCACGACTCCAGAACATAAAAGCCGGCTATTACGCTCTTGAGTCAAGCAAATTATAGGACGAACAGTGTAAAACGTGAACAGTTTAATCTCAATGTAATATTGTTGATTTTCGTAACGCGGCAATAAAATCCGGTGTTGTTCCGCAACATCCGCCGATGAAATTTGCGCCGGCGTCAATTAGTTGTTTTGCCTTTTCTACGAAGTCTTCAAGCGATTGCGAATAAACAGTTCGACCATCGATCATTTGCGGTAAACCTGCATTTGGTTTCATCCAAATCGGCAATTCCGTAACCGCACGAATTCGTTTACAAATCGGAATAAAACCATCTATTCCTTGCCCGCAATTTGAACCAATAATATCTGCTCCGGCTTCCGTTAATTTGGCAACAGCTTGTTCTGGAGTTGTTCCCATCATTGTTCGATCTTTATTCTTGCCCGAATCAAAAACCATACACGCAGCAACCGGTAAACCTGTTGTTTTCGCCGCCTTGACAGCAATCGCCGCCTCTGCCGGATCACTCATCGTCTCGATAACGATACCATCCGGCTGTTCAGTTGCGATTGCTGTTGCTTGTTCCAAAAAAACGTCATACAACTCTTGCTCAGTAACATTGCCCGAAAGCAACATCACACCACTAGGTCCAATTGACGCGAATACTTTTGCCTTTCCGTTTGCAGCTTGTTTTGAAATTGCGACGCCTGCCCGATTTATTGCCTCTACTTTGTCGTCCGCACAATTACGCGCCAACACAAACCGCGAACTGCCAAACGTATTACTCAATATCACATCGCTGCCGGCAGAAATATAAGATTCCGCAACAGATAACACCGCATCAGAATGTGATAAATTCCAAAGATCAGGATGTTCGCCAACCGCAAGACCGCGAGCTTGTAGTTGTGTTCCCCAACCGCCATCAAGTAAAAAAATACCAGACCTAAACCAGTCGGAATTATTTTTTGTAACATTATTTTTGAGATCAGATGTCATTTTTTGTTATAAGGTTAAAGTAAAGTGAATATGGAATTTTGAAACTGATAAAATTCATCAACGAAAGGGCGACATTAGAACAGATCAGAATAATTTTGCAAGATACACTTCACATCGTCAACCTCGCCAAAACACAACAAATATTAGAGCCGTTCGGAAAATTATGTTATTCCGCGCGGATTTATTGGGCTTGTATAACAGAATTATTGCCGATAAAAAAACACACGTGACCAGATAGTTATCTTTTTTTTACGTTTCCGATGAGTGTAACGAGATTGAATCCGATTGAGTTGATTCTTTTGTTTATGCAATGACGGCATTCGGCGGCTTCTTCGCCGGTGCAATTTTTATTGTCATATAATTCGTATTTCTTTCTTACATTTAACGGCGACAAATTCGGCATAACAACATTCGCGCCCGCCAAAATTCCTAACTCCCGACCAAAAGGATCAATTGTTCCCAATGCTGTAGTTGCCGGAATTAACGCATAAGGAAATAAAAGACGCGTAATAGAAAGCAAACGCAATGTAAGTTTTAAACTACCGCTTTTAAAATATTGAAACGGAGTCTGACTATGAGCAATAAACGGACCTATCCCGATCATTGCCGGTTCAAGTTGTTGCAAAAATCGGAGGTCTGCTATCAAATCTTGTGTTGTCTGATAAGGCGAACCAACCATAAAACCCGCCCCAACCTGATATCCAATTTGTTTCAGATCAAATAAACATTTCTTGCGGTTATCAATTTTCATTTCAGGCGGATGCAATTTCCCATAATGTTCCGAGCTTGCCGTCTCATGTCTGAGTAAATATCTGTTTGCACCAGAATCAAAAAATGCTTTATAACTCTGATGCGATTTCTCCCCAAGCGATAATGTAATTGCACAATCAACATATAATTTACGGATCGCCGAAACTATCTCGCAAATCAAATCATCATTGTAGAAAGTATCTTCGCCGCCTTGCAATACAAAAGTACGGTAACCAAGTTCGTATCCTGTTGCACAACAACTCAAAATTTCATTTTTGGTCAACCTGTAACGCGCAACATAACGGTTGCTGCGCCTTATTCCGCAATAAAAACAATCATTCCGACAATAATTTGATATTTCAATCAAACCTCTAATATACACATCCGTTCCATAATACGAACGCCTCGCGTTATCCGCAAGCCGACGCAACTCTCCGTCAAAACTATCCGACTCTAACAATATTGCAAATTCATCGTCGCTGAGATCAAATGTTTCGGCTAACTTTTGAGCCAATAAATCTGTCGCCATATTAGTACATGTTCACAGACAATAATTTTATTTAAAACAGTTGTCCTAAAAATCAATCTACTTTTTCAATAGAAACACAATTCACATGAAAGAATCTCTATACTGCTCATACTATAAAATTGTGTAACTCAAAAACGTAAAAAACTGATTTCCAATAAATAAGCAGAATTTTATGCCCTTGAGTCATGCTATTTAAAGTATGAGCAGTATAGTACGATCAGTATAGATACTGATCTATTCTCAAAATCATGCGCCGAATTTTCCAAGCCGTCCTGCATGTGCTAGCGCAAGCGACATTAGGTATTGTGCTTCAAAATGTCCGAGTCCGCCAGTTGCCGCATATTTTTCGCCGTATTTTTCGCATGTGTCCGTTCTCGCAAGATCAGAAACAATCAATGTCGGAACAGGATGAAAACTATGAGAAGCCATTTTTGCCGGAGTACTGTGATCACCGGTAATTACAAATGCCGCCGGCTTGAGCGCAGTTATACGCGGAATTATCTTGTCCAATTCCTCAATCATCTTGACCTTCTCATCAAAATTACCATCTTCACCTCGACTGTCTGTGTACTTAAAATGCACAAAAAAGAAATCATAATCCGCCCACGACTTTTCAAGTACGTCAATCTCCTCTTGCAACGTCGCCGGTTTGCCAACAAGTTCCATTCCCGCAAAACTCGCTAAACCTTTGTACATCGGATAAACCGCAATACACGCCGCCTTCAGTCCGTAAAGTTCCTTATAACTTGGCATGTGAGGTTTATGAGCAAACCCGCGCATCGTCAAACAATTAGCCTTGGATTCATTGGCAAGAATACGCTTCGCTTGAGAAAAAAATTCACTTGCTATTTTAGCGGTTTTTTTACTTGCATCGTCATGGGCAATAGGTTCAAGCGGCGGTACGCCCGTTCGTTGCGGGTCTGTATCGCCAACTGCATCACCCAAATCCGCCGCACGGAAAACTACAACAAACCGATGCTCTTTGACAGGCTCAACAAATACTTCTACTCCATCGATTTTTATCGCGCGCAATTTTTCCACAACTTTAGCGCTTTCGTCTGACGGAATGCGCCCTGCTCTTCTGTCGGTGATATTTCCGTTTGAATCGATAGTGCAAAAATTGCCGCGAATTGCCACATCGCCGTCCCGCATCTCAAATCCAATACCCGCCGCCTCAAGCGCACCTCGACCAATAATAAATTCCAATGGATCATATCCGAAAAGTCCAAGATGACCGGGTCCACTGCCCGGTGTAATACCGGGTCTAATCGGTGTAGAAAGTCCTTGTACACCTATTTTTGCAAGCGAGTCAAGATTAGGCGTATTAGCCGCCTCAAGCTCCGTCAAACCACCAGGTTGAAGAGGTAAACCGCCTATCCCATCAGAAACAAGCAACACAATTTTACCTTCGCCCGACTCCTTTAAATCACTAATCAACTTGTGAAAGTGCATAAAAATTTTTCCTGTTTTTCATATCGTTCAAATCTGAAAAATTGCCGACAACTACAACAGATTCTTCTATACTGTTCGTACTATAAATTTGCGTGACTCAAGAGCGTAAAAGCCTGCTTTCCGATAGGTAAGCAGGCGGCGGCAAATGAATTTCAAAGTGTGAACTGTTTATAAACTATCACGCTTGAATTTTTGGTTTTGAAAATTGTGTTCATTGTTGTTATGTCCCAAAAGTCTATTTTGTCTCTGTTAACACTTGCAAAAATTAAAACCAAATTCTAAAGCGTAAAAAGTATAATCAAAAAATCTACTCGCATTAACATCAATAACTCAAATATAGATACGATATTTTTTGGTTGGGTATTGTTGGAAAACGGACAAAAGGATAATTCAAATTTGTTTACATTTTTATTTTTAATAACACGTAGAGCTTACCAATCGTAAAACTTACTTCAACAATTTTGTGTTACCGAAATTTAATTTGTGTTCGGTATTCGCAACAAATCCGGTAAACTAATTCCCGTTAAAAAATATTTGTTACAAAAATAACCAAAACCCAATTGCCCGAAACGCAAAGTCAATAATTGTAGCAAACCCAACCGCTTTTTCAAGCCCGCGCAAAAAACAATTTCAATCTCCCGATAATTACATTTCATTGGAATGGTGCGTTCCCGTGAAATGATATACTGTTCGTATTATAAAATTGCGTGACTCAAAAACGTAAAGCCCGCTTTCCAATAGACCTTTTCTCTAACCTAAAAATACATCAACGCAACAAAAAACCTACAACGAAAAACCGCCTTTAACTCCTCCGAGACCACCCCTAACCCCTCCGAAGGAGGGGAATAAGAAGA
>JAITDV010000215.1 GCA_031282385.1 Planctomycetaceae bacterium
CTTTTCTCTAACCTAAAAAAACATCAACGCAACAAAAAACCTACGACGAAAAACTGCCTTTAACACCTCCGAGACCACCCCTAACCCCTCCGAAGGAGGGGAATAAGAATACGCCTCCGAAGGAGGCGAATAATTCCCCTCCTTCGGAGTGTTGAACATTAGACCTTTTCCCTAACCTAAAAAAACATCAACGCAACAAAAAACCTACGACGAAAAACTGCCTTTAACACCTCCGAGACCACCCCTAACCCCTCCGAAGGAGGGGAATAAGAATACGCCTCCGAGTGAGGCGAATAATTCCCCTCCTTAGGAGGGGTTAGGGGTGGTTGAAAATATAACATAGTTTTCAGCGGTTACTGTGCTACGTTGCGTTGTCGCCTGCTATGAATTTTTTTCGCGTAGAGCTGCCGACTGAATAGTTACAAATAAGGGTGTGAATATTAGAACCGTAATTTGATAAACATTTCACAATCAAATTTATAGTGTTAAACGCCATTTTGCAAAAGTTCAGTTAGAAACTGCCAATTTTTCGTTTCCCCGATAAATTTACTAACTCAATTTGAAATCCTAAAATTAGAATAAAAAAAATGTCAGACGAAACAGATAAACGAAAACGTAATGAATTTGATGATGCATTGCGTGGTTATTATCAGGATCACGATGAAGTTCGTCCTGATGAGTTGACGGATTATAAGTCATTGACTGCAGAAACTGTTGGTTCATTGATATTGGGTATTTTGTCGATTTTGACTTTTATTAGTGTTCTTTTCCTAATATTTCCGCTAATGGGAATGATTCTTGGCATAATTGCAATCCGCAAAATCTTAAATGCACCTGAAGTGTTAAGCGGATTGGGTATTGCGAGTGCGGGAGTTGCTATTAGTTTTATTGCGGCAATTTCTGGTCTTTACTACCAATATTATATTAGTTCGTATGAAATTCCGATTGGTTACCGTGAAATCAATTTTGAATTTCTTGCTGAGGATCCTAGAACAGGACAAATCAATCCGGAAGTATTATTACTTGCCGAGTCAACACAACAAAATGCATCCCGTATTTTTATCGAAGGTTTCATGCAGCCTACCCGCAACATAAATAACGTAACCGAATTTCTCATTGGCGCAACACCAGAACGAAGCAAGTTTGCTCCGCCTAAACCTACAAAAACAGAATTTATACGAGTAAGATTAACCGGCGGTTTGACGACTTCATACCAAAGTTCTTTAATTGGAGTTGGCGGAATTTTACGTGTTGACACAACCCCAGAACCTGGTGAACTAATCTACAGAATTGATGCAGATTTCATCAGATAAAAATTTATCGTACCACTCAATAGACCTTTTCGCTAACCTGTAGGAGACCACCCCTGACCCATCCAAAGGAGGGGAATTATTCGCCTCACTCGGAGGCGTATTCTTATTCCCCTCCTGTAGAGGGGTTAGGGGTGGTCTCGAAGGAGTTAAATGCGGTTTTTTGTTGTAGTTTCTTTGTTGCGTTGATGTATTTTTAGGTTAGATAAAAGGTCTAATAAATTGGAGGTCAACTTTTTCCTGCAAAGTGTAATTTGTCAAATAAGGGTTGTTTACTTTTATATCGTGTTGTTTGTGTTGTTTTTTTGGGGATTGCAGGAATGCCATGACTGAATAGTTACCTTTTTTTACCATTTCCAAGTTGATGCGAAGTTTAGATTTCCTCCGGTTCTTTTTCCGGCATAACCTTCCAAACCTGCAATCAATTGGAATTTATCATTTTTGCGGTAAATAAAACCTATCTCGCCAATACCATATCCGCCTCGCAGTTTTGTACCGTCAAAACCTCCAACATCATAAGCATAACCATTGGCTTTGCCGTCAAATTCGTATTCATAACTGCCGTCTAAATACCATGACAAATTTGAAGTACGTTTTTGAGTATAACGCGCGCCCAATCTCGCACGATGTGAATTGATGTCATCAAATCTTACAGTTTCTTGAAATTTTATGTGGTTATCGGTTGTTTCGTAGTCCCATGTGATTTTGTTGCTTACCATGTATGTATATGCATAACGTCCATACAAATCAAACAACCTCCGTTTACCGATTTTCCATTGACGATTCAACCCTAACTCCGTACCAAAATAAGCAGAATCAGTGTCGTATTCCATCTTAAAATCGGTATTATGAATATTTATATTGGGATTGTAATATTCGTTGCGCAAATTTCCGCCTCTTACAATTCCGCTGAATTGCCAACCGTTATTCCAATCACGTTTGACAAACAAACCGCCTCCAGTTACCGTGAGCTCGCCGCTGCCGCGGAAATCAGGACTGCGTTGAACTTCGTCAATGTAATTGTAAGTATCATAATCCGCACAACCTGAATCAAAAAATGCACCCCAAAATAACCTGCCGCAATGAATCTTTTTATGCAAAGCAAGACCGGCTTGAAATACCGAACCGCGAATATGAAAACGCGAAGCATTGCCCGTATCGCCGCTGTACCAATCACCGGATATGTTGACAAAAGGTGTTTTGACCCATTTACCGCCGGAATCACAAGCATCACAAGGTTCACAAGGCTCGCAAGGTTCACAAGGTTCACATTTAGGATCAATCCCATAAAGTTTAGGAAACGCCAAATGATTCAAAAATGATACGCCGGTTACACGCCCCTCCGCAGGAGGAACAAGCTCTTTCGCAGGAATCGGTTTAGCCGACCGTAAACGAGCTGTAAGATAATGCGTGTTTATAAATTGATCTTTATCAGTACCGTCATATTCGCCATTCAAGTCAATTATAAAATAATATCCACGCGTTAAACCTTGACGGGCATAAGCAACAAAATAACCTTCATCGTCTTTGTCATTTGCCAACTTATCATAACCGGTGAATTTATTTTGATTATCATTGCCTTGGGCGTCAATCAAGTAGAATCGATCACCTGCTTTTAACGGTTCACTATTTGGCGACTCCAAAAGGAAATCTTGCAAATAGACAGTTGCACCGGTTAGATCAATTACTGCTGCTGAATTGTCGGGAGTATTGATTGTCAGAAGTGGAATATCGTCTAATGCAGGATTGCTGGAATATGATTCCGGAGCAGTGGTGTCGTTATAATGTTTTGTGTTATTCAAATTGAAGTGTAAGTCGCCGTTGAATGTTACTTTCGGATTATTACCACCATTATCAGAGGACAAATCCCAGTAATTATGACCTTCAACATTCAACCAAGCGCCGTTTTTCAAATCAACAAAATAATTTTTCGCTTCAAGAGTCATCGTTTCTATTGCTTCAAATTGTGACCATGCTTCGCCGTAGTTAATCAGTGTTGTGCGACTGTTTTTGTCAACTAATGTTGTTGTACTTCCGGCGAACATTGTTAAAGAGCCGCTTATGCTGTCATCAAAGTTGCCATCGTGGTTAAGATGTTCAAATTTATTTTTTCCGCCCCAAATAAGCACGCCGCTTTTTGAGCCGTCTTTTCTGCCGACTTCCATGTTAAATGTGTAGGTCTTGTCGTTGTCGTTTTGTTGAGAAGCGAGAATCGGGTCAAGTAATAAGACAAGTCCAGTCGCTTCAGACGCAATAATCAATTTAGCATCAGCCGCAGCAAAATCCAATTTAACATTACTGGTATCAATGTACGGCATTGTTCCAAAGTAAAATGAATTGTAGCGTGTATTATCCTTTTCAATGATAGCGTTATTGTAAAATAAAGTTGCATCGAGCTGATTTTTAGCTGTTGAAGTTACAGTTACTACTTGAGCATTGACTGAAGCATCTACATTTGCACCGGTATCAATTGTAATTGTTCCGTAAACTTTAGCATTGTACCCTGTGTACAATGTAGTAACTGTTGACGTGAACGTATTTTTATAAAATGAACTATCTTTGATAGTCATTCCGTCGGCTGCGCCATAGCTGTAAATAAGCCCGCCCATAATTTGCCCGTCTTTGGTTTCTACATTATTTTCTAAGAAGAAACTTTTGTTGACAAGCGTTATTTCACCGCGTGGATTATCTGAACTTGATTTTGCCAAACCGGATGCGCCGATAATTCCGCCGCCCTGAATATACTTATCTGCTGCAACTTTGATCTCGCTAAAAATAGAATCGGAAATTGAATTAATAGTTGCGTTGCCAGATTCTGAACGAACTCCGATAACTCCACCGCCTTCAATAATTGAAGCAGATACATTATTATCAGTAGAAGAATTTCCAAAAATCATATTTGTAATTTTGTTGATGGAAGCCGTACCCGCATTTGCGCGAACGCCGATAATTCCGCCGCCTTCTAAATTGCCGGTAATTTCTACTTTTGTTGTTTTATCGAGGAATAAGTTGTCAATTGTACCGATTGCGGCATAAGCATCTGTGTCGCTGTCATTATTAGCGCGGACGCCGATAATTCCGCCGCCTTCAAGATCCTTTTTGATGTCAATTTGGCTGGCGTTGAATGTATTGTTGGTTAAGTTTTCCAAAGTTGCGAATCCTTTTGTTGTACGAATACCGATAATTCCGCCGCCTTCTAATGTATTTGTTGAAGTTACTTTTGTTTGGTCAAATGTGTTATTGGTGATGCTTTTAATTGTGCTGATTCCTAGATTGCCAACAGTACTAACTCCAATAATTCCACCGCCTAGAATTTGACCATTGCTGCTATCGGTAACTTCAACTTCGTTTTGGGAAAATATATTGCGGGTTATTGTATTGATACTTGTACCGCCTTTTTCTCCTATCAGAACGCCGATAATTCCGCCGCCTTCTAATTTATTTACTGAAGTTACTTTGTTATTTTGCAAAATGTTGTTAGTAAAATTTCCAATGTTGGCGGAAATAGAATTACTGTTAACTCCGATAATTCCGCCGCCTTGAATTGAAGTATCTGTTCCGATAGCTTTAATGTTGTAATCTTGAATTAAATTACCGGAAACGTTGGAAAGAAAACTTGCTGTACCTGTCGTTCCGCTGGAATGTGCGCCGATTACGCCGCCGCCTTGAATTGTACCGCTAATATCTACGTCAAGTTTTGCAGATGAATTTTGACCATAAAATTTATTGCCGATAACATTACTCAATGCGTTGATTCCACTCACACTACTGATACCGATTACGCCGCCGCCGAGAAGATTACCACTATTGTTGCCGGTTGTTTTAACTGTATTTTCGTTAAAAATGTTATTTTGAACTGTATCAATTTGTGCGTATGCATTTTCTCCATTTGCCGCACCAATCACACCCGCACCAGTAATCGTTCCCGCAACTGAAACACTAATACCTTCAAAATAGTTGTTACTTGCATTTTTCAATTGAACATATCCAGAAGTCGAATTAAGACCAACCACTCCGCCCCCAAACAATCCCTCTGTTGCTGTATTATCTGTTGCATTTTTTAGTTCAATATCAATATCTTTGAAAATATTATTAGTCAAATTGTCTAACATTGCATTTCCCTTATTTGAACGAATACCAATAATACCGCCACCCTGTAAATATTGACTAGTACCACTAGTATTTTTGCCGACATCAACTTTCAAATTTACAAAAACATTGTTAGTAATATTCCCCGCGGTAACAGGCGCTGCAATAAAATCTATTGGATCAGTGTTGTCTTTATTGTAATCGTCATCATTATTTTGTAATCCAACAATACCGCCGCCTTTGATATACGTACCGGCTTCAATATCAATTCCTGCAAAAACATTTTTCGCCAATAACGGCAATTCAATTCCGGCAGAACTTAAACCATTCAAACCAACCACTCCGCCGCCGCGAATAGAAAAATTCACCGCAACAGAAATACTTTTTTTAGCATTATCGTTAACGTTAACGTTACCGTTACCAAAAATATTTCCCGTAACATGATCGATTTTAGCATACGTCTGATTGTTCCATGCGTTACCAATTTCATCCTTGCTGTTATTGTTCACGCCAACAATACCGCCGCCAAGAAGAATATCATTTGATAGAATTTCAATATCAACAAAAGCATTATTTTCAAGACCTTTCAAAAGTGCATGACCAATTGCTGGACTCGGCGACGAAACACCATTTACGCCAATAATTCCGCCGCCTTCAAGATATGCACTTGGCTTTGTAGTACCAATTGTTGAACCATCGCTATCTGTTGTTATAACTTTAAGATCGTGGAAATAATTACCAGAGACAATATCCATCTCTGCGGAAAGAGGAACATTAAAGTGAGATGAACCAATATCACTTCCTTTTGCCTTTTCTCCCGTATCCCGAACACCGATAATTCCGCCGCCCGCTAAATAATTAAGTGAATTTGTATCATTTGTATTGTCTTTCAATTGAATAGTAATATTAGAAAATTCGTTACCTGTTATTTTACCGAGCGATGTTCCATACACACCAGACGATCCCGGAATCAATTGAGGAGATGCTCCTGCACTACCAGCTATATAACTATTCCCTATAAGACCGTTGACATATTTTGCATCGGGACCTGAACTAGATGGATAATCGACGGTTACTTCTTTAAATGAAATATTCTGAAACGTCAATCCGTTACCAACACTTGGATTTGTGGCGTTAGTTGAGAACCATTTGTACGCAGTTGCATAATGGCTAATATCACCGGGCGATCTTGTACCATTATTACCTGATATAGATGACAGATTGTTCGTACCGAAATCTATTGGGGTTGCAGATATAATAGTATTTATGTTTGATACTGTAATTTTATTATTTTGCGCTAAAATTTCAGAGATAATTTTTTCTATATTTTGATCAAAAGTACTTGAGGTTGTTCCTGCAATAGTAATATTAGAGG
>JAITDV010000241.1 GCA_031282385.1 Planctomycetaceae bacterium
CCCCCCAGCCACCACTGTGTCCCAACCCAAAAACCTCCGTGGGGGGGGGGGGGGCGCCCACGTAAATTTGAGAATGGTCAAAATTATCGTAACAATAATTCTCTGGGGATTTCTCCCAAGCCTTTTCTTGGTTTATTTGGTTTTACTCTTGTTGAGCTTCTGGTTGTGATTGCGATTATCGGCGTATTGATCGCGTTGCTTTTGCCGGCGGTTCAAGCGGCGCGTGAAGCGGCAAGACGTATGCAATGCGGTAACAACCTTAAACAGATTGGTCTCGCCGTTCATAATTTTCACGATTCGCAAAGCGGTCTGCCCCCCTCAACTGTCGGTACAACAGTAATGTATGCAGCTGGAAATCAATATCCGAATGCGTCGTTTTGGGTACTGATTTTACCGTACATGGAACAACAAGCAACATACGATTTGATCAAAACCAAAACCAATAATTTTAATTTGCCAACCGGAATACAGAACACTACGTTCTGGAATGTCTTGGGCGCAACAAGCGCGGAAACAATGCAACTACAATCATCAATTAGTTCTAGTTTGCAAGTTTGCAGATGTCCTTCACGACGCAACGGAAAAGAATATCTTGGAAACGGAAGCAGCACCAATTACCATGTCGGTCAACATGGTCCGCAAGGCGATTACGCTGTTTTTATAGGACTTAATCAAGAAAGTTGGGGTTACTGGTATAACAATTATTCAGTAACAACAAATACTGATTCCACAGATCAAGTCGGCGCTGTTCGCAGCGCGGTTTGGAGCGGCGGCGACGCTACAACTTGGGCGCCGCGCGATACGTTTGCTTGGTGGGCGGACGGAGCGTCCAATCAGCTTGTCGTCGGTGAAAAGCATATTTGGAATCGAGTTGTCGGACAATGCGGAACAGACGTTACAAATTCAGGCGACAATCGTTGGAAAGCCGGCGATTGCAGCGTGTTTTTGGGATTCAATATTTGGAACAGTTTTTCGGGAGCGCGAAGTATTAACGGACGTCTTGCTCGCGGTCCCAGCGATCGCGGAAGTAACTCGAATCAAGCCGACGAAAGTCAACCGCATTGGGGAAGCAGTCATAACGGTACCGTAAATTTTCTTATGGGCGACGGCTCCGTAAAATCAATTTCCCATACCGTTCCCGCCGGATCAATTACGTCAAACAGCAAAACAATCATCGGACGACTCGGCAACGTCAAAGACGGTAATCCCGTGTCAATTCCATAAGAAACCAGTACAAAATGTAATGTCAGGTCAAAATATAATTCAACCTGATATTACATTTTATTATCAACAACATTTTAAAAATTTATTGAAAGGATAAAATTATGAAAACACAAATTTTATTGTCTCTCGTTTTCGCTTTACTTTTTCTTGCCGGATGCAATCAAGGTAAAGTACAACTTGGCGGAACTGTAACGTTTGACGACGGCGCGCCATTGACAATCGGCTCGGTAATATTCTCGACTGATACGTTTTCAGCAAAAGGAAATATTGATTCTAGCGGTAAATACGTCATGGGATCAATCGTCACAAACGACGGTTTGCCGGCGGGAAAATACAAAGTTTATATCGAAGGCGCAACGGAAGAATCCTCTGATACAAACGGAGAATTAACCCGCTCGCTTATTGATGTAGAATACAGCCGTTACGACACAACGCCGCTAATTTGCGAAGTTCCAGCTCCGGAAAATACATTTAATATTCAAGTTCCGAAATCCAAAAAATAACGAACTCGTTACAAACAAGAAATAATTTGTGAGAATTTCTAAAAACCTATTTTTTTAATATTTCACAAATTAGCAATATACTCTAAGTGGTCATAAATAGGTCGTTTTTAGTATCGCGGACGTCTCGTCGGCAATAATAAAACGACATTCCTAAAACGCCCCATTTATAACAGTTCAGAGTATATTTTTAATTTCGTGAATCATTCACGTAGGGAATACCGCTCGGTGGAAAAATTCGCCCAAAAAACGGCTTGAATAAGGGATATTGCAACATTCAGGATTATTTTTGAGATAGTTGAAAGAATTTTTTCGTTGTTTGTTAAAGGCGGTATTGCGTTTTTTTGCAAGATAAATTATACTTTTGCAATCGCGCGTAAATTGTGTTGGTTGCTTGATGATCGGCAAGCCCGCGTGATTCAGAATTTTGTAACGAAAATTCACACAAGTTTGAATTGCGGAAAGTTTGGTTGAGCTCAGCGCAAATCGTTTTTGCGTAGAATGAGAATTTTTCGCGTTGAATTGAAAATTATTGCGCGATGTTTTTTTCAATTTGTCTAGGAAAAAATTTACGACGTGATAATTTTTGTAACATTTAATCCAATCCGCTAACAAAATTGAAATGGAGGAGAAAATGAAAAAGGCAGATTTAAATTTCGGTTCGTTTACTGTCGGCGTTAAAATAGAAACGACTCTTGTTAAAATAGGCAGGGGGGGGGGGGGTACGTAAAGTTGAGAATTGTCAAAATTATCGTAACGATAATTCTCTGGGGTTTTCTCCCAAGCCTTTTCTTGGTTTATTTGGTTTTACTCTTGTTGAGCTTCTTGTGGTAATTGCGATTATTGGAGTATTGATTGCAATCCTTTTGCCCGCAGTCCAAGCCGCGCGCGAAGCGGCAAGACGAATGCAGTGTTCAAACAATCTGAAACAGATTGGATTAGGACTTCACAATTTCCATGACGCAAATCAACGTTTTCCTTCAGTGTTTAACACGTTAGCCACTGGGTGGGACGCCGCGTCGGCTCATTATTGTCTTCTCCCGTATTGCGAGCAGTCCGCGCTATACGACGCTTGTACTAACGCTAGTACACTTGAAGGCGACTATACCACAGACGACCGTCCTGAATTTCGGAGGTTGAAATACTTAGAGTGTCCTTCGGAGGTTGCCAATAAAAATGTGTGCGAGTGGTATGCCGGCGGAACGACGAATTACGCTTTTAGCGCCGGCGATTGGCCGAGTTTGCCGTATTGCGATACGTTGCCTAATCCGCGTGCGGCATTTATTGGCTCGCAGGCTTCGCCGGATGGAACTAGAACACAGCATACGAGAGGTTTTGACGCTATTACGGACGGAACTAGCAATACGCTTATTGCAGCGGAACGTACGCTAGGATATACCGGTTCAAACCCGCAACTTGTTAAAGTTGGGATTGCATTGTTGTCGTCCCCAAGTTTAAGTAGCGTCGTTTGGTATGGCGAATCTCCGGTAGAAACTTCCACTCCATACGATTGTATGGCGCTCGGTTCAGGAGGCTTGTATGATACAAGCGTAAGTTTTGCATTTATCACAGAAATTAAAGGAAGACTTTGGTCTCACGGATTTGCCGTGTGCAGCATGATGAATACAGTTCTACCGCCAAATGCGCCGAGTTGTACGGTAAAAGATGAGTGGAATGATACGAATATAATTTCAGCAAGCAGCTATCATACGGGCGGTATTAATTGCGTTGCGGGCGATGGAAGCGTTCGTTTTATTAACGAAACGATTAATAGTTTATCAGTACCTGATCCTCGATTCGTTAAATCAGGTCAATCACAATTCGGCGTATGGGGCGCTTTCGGTTCCGTCAATGGCGAAGAAAGCAAGTCTCCTTAATAGAGGCATTTTGTAATACAATCGCAATCAATCAAGCGCAATGCTGCAAAAAATATGATTTATATTTCGCGTATTGCGCTTGATTCAAATTACGATGATTGTTTCTTTGAGAAACAAATCCGTTCGTTACCTTTTTTATGAATTGGATATTTTTTGTATTCGACGACACGAACGTGGTAAAGCGGATTTTTAGTTAAGTCCGCGCGTGTTGCTGAAAATTAATTAAGGAGTAAACCAATTAAATCATCAATTTAATTTTTTATTTTGTTATGAAAAAATTTAGCGTTAAAAGCGTGCGAATCGGCGCGTTTATTTGTTTCGGTTTGTTGATACTATCGGGATGTTCATCGGCTAAACCGAGCGATCTTCCTAAGTTAGTCAAGGTAACATTAACAATCACACAGGATGGAAAGCCATTGTCGAATGCGGTTGTGAGTTTAGCGAGAGCGGATCAAGGCGGCGTTTATTCCGCGTCTGGAATAACCAATGAAAACGGTGTTTGTTCGCTTTATACGCATGGTCAATATAAAGGCGCGCCGCTTGGAAAATATAAGGTTCGCGTTTCGCGTATAGAATTAATTCCTAAACCGCTTGGCAGAAAACCAAAGGACAACGCGGAGTATGAAGCTTACAAAAAAAATCCGCCCAAGACTTATCAATTGGTCGAAGAGATTTATACCGACGCAAAAACAACTCCGTTGGAAATTGAAATTACCGGCTCAATGCAAAAAACATTTGACGTCGGCAAAGCAGTCAAAAATATTGTTATCTGAATTTTATCTTAACCGATATTTTTTTGTAACGAAAATATAATTTTGTAACTATTCAGCCGATTGATTTTTAGTAACATTCAGTTGATTGCATCATTCCCGTAGGGAATACCGCTCGGTAGAAAAATTCGTCCCCAAAAAAACCGGCATTCCGTAGGAATGTGCCTTGCGTAATTTAAGATTGTAGATTTTTGATTGCAGAGATTTATTTAATCTGCAATCGTCAATCCGCAATTACCCGCGAGCCTAATTGTTATTAATCGACAAATAAGGAAGCATTCCTAACGGAATGTCGAAACGGCGGAGGCAATTCATTGCCATCGAGCGTTCTATTCCTACAGAATGAAAAACGAAATATAGATATACTTTGAACGGCAACAAAAGGGTCGTTTTTTAGGATCGCGAACGTCTCGTTCGCATAAAACTACATTATCCCGCGGATTTCTTGCGCATCATTGATCGCGAATTACGCGTTTGAGGAAATATCGTTATTGTGCAGGTTTTAGCGTTTTTTTATGATGTTGTCGCTTTGCGTTATATCTTGTCGTAATTGGTTTATTAATTCTTCTTTGGAGTTGAATTGTTTTATTTCGCGGATTTTTGCGATTATGTCAAGATTTAATTTTTTGCCGTAAAGATTTCCTTAAAAGCCGTGTATAAAAATTTCGACTCTTTGCGTATTTTGGTTAAAAGTCGGGCTTGTTCTAATGCTGCTATAATGTTTTTTGTTTACGTATTTTTTTCGTAGGCGTGATTTTTTTGAAAAAAAATTTCCTTTTTTTTGAACACTAGCTTTATTTTTTTTAATTGGTATTCCGTTAAACTTGAGATTTCGTTATAATTCCTCCCGATTTCGTTATACCAATTTCCTCCTTGTTGTAGTGTGTTCTTAACCGACAAGGAGGATTTTTTTATGTCCACATTTTCAAAATTGAAAAATTTATGTAACAAATCTTTGGTGTCGTAAGTATTTGATATTGCGTTCTTTGCGGCTGTCATTAGCTCGTCAATATTCGGCATATTGGCAAGGGTTTTTGTCAAAAAAGGTTGCACATCTTGCGGATATTTTTCAATAATTTTAGGCAACAACTTAGCCATCAAAGTGACATTTTCGGTGACCAAAGCAGGGAACAACTCCATAATCTCATATTCAGTTTTTATACTTAATGCTTCCCTAGCTATTTTAACCTCGTCCTCCGAAACTTCCTCACATAATTTGGAAAACAACTCAAAAAAATCAAACATCTTGTCACCATAACGCACCCGCATATCCGCCGAAAGCCTCATCAACTCCGCAAGAGTATCAACTTGTATTGCATTATTATTGACGCCATAACCTAGTTGCTTTGGTTGGTTATCTGACTTTTGGGGAAATTGCCCCAACATAGAATATTCATAATCGGGCAGCGGCTGAATATAATGACCCAATCGGATTGATTCTGAATTGCCCAAAACAGCATCCATCAACGAACGATTCCAACCCAACCGAGATTTATCCGTTATACAACTTGATCGCAAGTTGACAAAAAATTTCACCCAAACTGGCAATCCCTTTTTTAATACTTTTTTCCTGGCCAATGTATTAATAGAACGTTTACGATATTTTGCAAAAACAAATTCCTGGTCCGGTTGACGTGCATTATACAACATTAAAAAATAAGGTTGTAATTCTGAAAAAAACGGAACCGTTCGCGTTCCCGTTTTACCTGTTATCGGAACCTTAAAAATTCCCTTCTTGCCAAACTCATCAAATGTAAAATCAGAAAATTTCAAATCGCAAATTTCCGATGGAACCCTTAAACCAGCATAACGAGCAAATGCCAACGCACCAGAAAGCTCCGGCTCATCTTCACACGCACAAACTAAACTTAATATTATCTGTTTTGGCATGTTTTTTTCTATCGTGTTGCTGTTATCCAAAATCAAATGATCGTGTTTGCTTTGGTCTAAAATACTCCGAACAAAATAGGGGGGTGTTTCCCTCTACTCCGCCCATCGCCCCCCGCAACATTGTGACGGGGTACGATGGACAAAGTAGGGGGAAACAGGAAAACCAATTCGCAAGCGTTCATAATTATCGTTACGATAATTTATAATTGCCCCGATTTTCTAACGGCATACTGCAATCATACTCGTAAATCGGCGGTATCTCATCCGCATGATTCCATGTTATAACATCGTCATCTCCCAATATTACCCCTTTCATTATTTGTAAACGCTTTGCATTATCATTGACACGGTCAAACATAAAACGGGATTTTCGATTAACAAACAACGACAAAATTGTTTCGAGACTATGATGTGTTAATTGAGCGCCATAACGAAGCGCGATAGCCTTTGACAAACAACCCAATCCTTGTTTTTCAAGTGATTCAGGATTGCACGAAATCCGCTCATCACGATTAATTTCAATTGGTTTAGATTCAAATAAATGTCCATTTTCTTTTTTGGCATTGCTGAAATAAAAATCAAATAACTTGATTACTTTTTGCCAGACACTATGAACAGACGCCGTATTTTCATGCCCCCGAACTTTAGGATGAGACAAAATACGAAACCATTCACTAGTCAACCACTTCACCAAATCATTTTCACGAACATATAAATCAGATACCGTATTAATTCCAATTTCACGCAACACATCACGCCACAAACGAAACTCTACTCGCGTAATTGATTGTTGACTATCATATATATTGATGCCAGAGCAATACCTAACAAACAATTCAAACTTGACCGGATCACTGCTTAATGCCATCTTTGTTTTGATTAAATTTCTGGTTATAGGACGTACTATTGATAGACAACGAAAAACCGCCTTTAACTCCTCCGAGACCACCCCTAACCCCTCCGAAGGAGGGGAATAAGAATACGCCGCCGAAGGAGGCGAATAAGAAGAAGCATCCGAGTGAGGCGAATAAGAAGAAACATCCGAGTGAGGCGAATAAGGAGACGCCTCCTTCGGAGGGGTCAGGGGTGGTCTCCTACAGGTTAGCGAAAAGGTCTATTATCAAAATTAATTGACAAGGAGTACCCATTCAGATG
>JAITDV010000274.1 GCA_031282385.1 Planctomycetaceae bacterium
TTGATCATCAAACGATTTCCATTTACGATAAACTTCACTTGCTATCGTGAGCAATTCTTTCGGGTCAATTTTTATTTGACGTTTGTACCAAGTTTTGCCGTCGGCGGTAATTGCATACATTGTCAAAATTGTTTCTTTATTGAGCATATTTTTAAGAGATATTTTACCCTTATGTATACAAGTAGAGTCTTCAAATTTTTTATTACCATTTAATGCTTTTTCTCGTTCATGTGAAAATAACGATTTATCTGGTGAAAGTATGGAAATAGTACCGTGTGTTGCGTGTATTAATACCCAACTTTGCAGAAGGCTGTTTTTTATTTCCCATTCAATCTCACAATAATCTTCATGCCTGTACTTTTGCTCTTTTGCATTCAAGACTCTCAATAACATGTCATTTGAATTTATATGTTTAGAACCGTTATAAGAGCTTTCTGGATATTGCTCAATAAATAATGACGTTATACTATTCACAATCTTTACAACATTTTGTTCTGTAATATGTGGTGTTATTTTTGCTTCTTTTCTATTAACATATTTTTCAGGATTGACATATAGTACTATAGTGATATTTTGTGAGTTGATATAAAAATGGTTTTCAAAATCTAATGGGTAATAATGTGACACAAAATTTGTTCGTTGAAAATCTAGGCGATGCGGTCTAATACCGCGTAATATTTGATTATCACTCCATGTACTCTGACGTGATGAAAATAAAAACATTTTGGCAGATTTTAATACTGTATCATGTAATGATTGTTGTGTACTATTATTAATTATGATATCAACTCCAATAACACTTTTATCGCTAAAAGTTATAAGCCGTCCTTCGTATGAAAGGTTTATTATCTCGGAAGTTTCCTTAATGATCTTATGCCAGTTTTGCGGATAACGTAACATTATAAGATTTTCATCAGCTTCTTCGATTCTATGACGGTATGTTTTAAGTTCTTCATTAAAAAAATTTATTGCTTGGGGTAAATTTTCAGATAAAAAGTAATCTGAATATTTGACGTCAAAAGAAAGTTGATATGGATTTTTAGGCGGTCTTTCCAACGATTGACCAAACATACAACTTATTGAAAGTAACTGTTGTATGAAAAGTATTACCAGAAAATAAATCAAGGAGTTTTGTAATAAGTAATCTTTATTTTTCTTATTTGTTTTCATTTCTATCTAATCTCCAGTTAATTGAAATGCTGATGTTCAAAAAATTATTTATCGTATTGTTATGATAGTCATTCAACATCCGGGGCAAACCCGTTGTTAATACTTATAAGTTGAATTGATTTACGTCCATCCAAATGATTATTAAAATGGTTGTATATCCAATCGGGTGCGCCTAAAAGTGTTTTATAGTCATCATACTCGAATTCCAAATCAAATTCAAAAGTATCACCATTTTCAAATGGAATTGAACCTTGTGTTATTTCTACATCCAAAATATTTCGACTTATCGGCATATCAAGATGCGCATGAACAAGTATGGCAATTCCAGCACTCTCCTGTAGTACAATTGAATTTTCACCATTTAATTTCGCGTGACGCATAAATCGTGGTATCGAATTACAATATTTGCAGACAGACTTATCAGCCTCTACACGAACACGAATTGATGTTACATCAGCATCAAAAAAAGAACCTTTAAAATGATCTTTCATTGCCGCACCTGCTTCAATATTAGTTACTTTTATTTTACCATTACCTCGAATCGCCTCACCTCCACGATGTCCCAATATCAAATTAGTAATTTTAAACTTAACATTTTTTTTCTCAAATAACATATCAACTGGCAAAATTGCGGTTGCTGGCGGAGTTGCTAGAGGATCCGGACTGCCTACTTTTAAGCAAGCATCATAAACTTTAGTTTGGTTGTCCATTGTCATAAACTCATGATAATTAAATCCTGTAGGTGATACATCTGTACCTAGAAATGGGAATCCAAATGTTGCCGAACCTATTGCTTGAATCGGATTAAGAACTTTTGGACCCTTTATTTGTGTAGTATAAACTTTTGCACCAAGAACTGAAGAAAAAACTGTTGAAAGCGTAGCACAATCAGAACAATTCACCATCTCAGGTGGGTTATATGTCCGTACTCTCGTTGTTGGATTTTCAAAATAACTTCGTAAACTTTCTATGTTATTTCCTGACTTAATGAACAAAACAAAATTCGCAAGGCGTACTTTTGAAAGATCACGATAACCATAATTGCATGCACCTCTACTACTATCATATTCGAGTGTTCGTTTACCAGTTCCAGTACCGCCGGTAGGAATCGGGATTCCAGAATTGATAGTCTTTGTTACTTCGGCAGCAACAGATTCAGGTGTTGTTTTAGCAGAAGCCCAAGTTGTTGACATATCAACCACCGCTAACCAAGGCGTTTCGTTACTACTAATTCCCCAAGGTTTATGCGGCGTATCAACTATTGTGTAACATTTGTGAGTAGATTTAAAATTACCTGAGATAGCTACGTCTGTTGATCCTTCTTTGTATGACCATGTGTATTCGAATTCGATTGTTTCGTTGACAACCTTATTTTGAACAACATCGTTAAGATCAATTTCAACAGCTGTTCCAGCGGTGATTTTATTTGAAGTTTGTTTTGCACCGCT
>JAITDV010000302.1 GCA_031282385.1 Planctomycetaceae bacterium
CATCTTCTCGTTTTTGAAGGTAACGGAAAAATTACGTGGTTTAACGGCAACTTCGCCGCTTATGAGGAAATGCTCAAAATAAAAGACCCCAACCGATTAGAACATCGACGCGGAAAATACAAAAAAATCATGTAACTGATTTGTTCGATTTCAATTGCTGTAAATATACACCCCCCCGTAAATTCTCTCCAGTTGACACTAAAAGGAGTATTTAATAATTGCCGGAAGTATAGACATGAATATTCCGATAACTGTAAGTCAAAAAGAACTTATGAATGTACTGCTTAATGTAGCGGTTGTTCGTCCGGTTTTTATTTGGGGTGCGCCGGGGATTGGTAAGAGTTCATTGGTTGAGCAATTCGCAGAAGAACTTGGGCTTTCATGTGTGTCTCTTTTAGGTAGTCAACTTGCACCGGAAGACATCATTGGTGTACCACAAATTATCGACGGTAAAAGTATATTTTGTCCGCCAAGAATTATTGCACAAGATAAACCTTATTGTCTTTTTCTGGATGAACTCAACGCCTGTTCTCAAGAAGTTCAAAAAAGTTTTTATAGTCTTATTCATGACCGACGTATTGGCGAATACTTTTTACCGGAAGGTTCTATTGTTATTGGTGCAGGAAATCGCGCTCAAGATAATGCTATTGTTAAACCGATGTCATCGGCGTTGATTAACCGAATGTTTCATGTCGAACTTATTGCCTCGCCGCGCGACTGGCTTGAATGGGCAGGCGCAAACGGGATTCATCAATATATTCTTGAGTACATTGGTTTGAGACCGGATCACCTTTGGCGGCAACCTCCCAAAACCGAAGAACCTTTTTCAACTCCACGATCATGGCATATTCTTTCGGACGCCCTTCACAGTTTCGGAAATACCATCAACGATAAACAATTTGAAATTCTTGCATCAGGTTGTCTTTCACCGCAACACGCCGTTCAATTTCGTGCATTTATCAAACAAATTCGTAACCGTTACGCACTTGCCCAAATCATCAAAGGCGAACAGAATTGGCCTTCAAAACCTGAAGACCGTGACGCTCTCTATTTCCTTGCACAAAGTTTTCGTACACAACTTATCAAAGAACTCCCGCCGGATAAAAGTAAACTGTCTTCTCACACCACCGAACTCAGTTTGCGGGCAAAAGCGATGATGCGGGACTTGGCAAATATTAGTCTTGAAATTGCGCAAATGACTGTTGCCGCGCCGGACGATTTGAATGAAAAATCGTTACTGCCGGATTGGTTCATGGTTGAATTGGTACGGGATTTGCCGAGACTTGCCGAAAAGAAAGCCGGAAAATAGGATAGGTGAAGACAATGACCGGAAAACGTAAACAAAAACAACTACCGGAAGAAAAAGATATAAAAATCCGGCATTTCAATCAAGGTCTTGATATATTATCGAAACATCCGATTTTTTCTTCGTTACTTTCTTGCGCGGAAATTTTCAGCGAGAAATATGGATTTAACGGTTACGCGAAAGTATATCGTAACGGCACAATTCATTGTTCGACAAGCCGTTATGCCGAACCGAATGAATGGGTACATTTAATTGCTCATTGTTTACTTCACCTGGGCATGGGACATTTTGACCTGGCACGGTTTAATTTGAAACACCTTAATCCTGATGATACACAAATTGATCAGCGAAATTCGTTATTGATTTGGAATTATGCTTGTGATCTTGTAGTGGAGCGTTTTTTGGCTGATATTAAACTTGGTTTGCGTCCGGCGCATTCGCAGCGTTCGGAATATGTTACGGTTTTGCCGTCCGGAATCAATGACGAAATACGTATTTTTGAACGTTTAATGCACGACGGTGTTGAAGGTTATACCGGTTTTGGAACAATGAATGTAAACAGTCCTGATATGATTTTCGCCGATACAAAACGTTTTTGGGGCGTATCAAATAAACCAAAATGGACGGAAATTTTTGCGGCAGGTTTGGCGCGGGCAGTACGAAATGCGGTCAATGTTGCAGGCGGATTAGACCCTGAACCAATTGAAAAAGAAAACAATGTACAGACATTGGCAATACGAACAAAGAATTGGTTTATATCAAAGTATCCTTTATTGGGTGCAGTTGCCGCCGCATTCAAAATTATTGAGAAACCGGATATTTGTAACCGAATGGATATTCGTATCGCGGCGGTCTCTGCTTATTTGCAAGAGATTTATATCAATCCGGCAGCAGGATTAACTGAAATGGAATATCGTTTTGTTATTGCCCATGAATTACTTCATGCCGCATTGCGTCACGATGTGCGACACCAATGGCGCGACGCTTATTTTTGGAATGTTGCCTGTGATTATGTTGTCAATCTTTGGCTTACAGAAATGGGAGTCGGTGACCGACCTAATGGTTCCTTGTACGATGAGCAACTCAAAGGTCTGTCCGCAGAATCCGTGTATGATATTATTGTAACCGATTTGCGGCGTTTGCGTAAACTTGCCACGTTACGCGGTGTTGGGGTGGGCGATATTTTGTCACAAGATGAAAAACAATGGGGAAACGAAGATGGAATCAATCTTGACAATTTTTATCGGCGTTGTCTGGCGGAAGGACTTTATTATCATCAAGAAGAAAACAGAGGATATTTGCCATTGGGTCTTGTTGAGGATATTCGTGCGCTTTCACATCCGCCGGTTCCTTGGGATGTGGAACTTGCCCGTTGGTTCGACAAATATTTCACACCGTTAGAAAAAAAACGTTCGTATGCACGTCCGTCACGCCGTCAATCGTCAACACCGGATATTCCACGACCAAGTTGGGTGATTTCAAAATCGGCGTTGGAGGGTCGGACATTTGGAGTTGTTCTTGATACGTCAGGTTCAATGGAACGTGCTTTATTGGCTTCGGCACTTGGAGCAATTGCCAGTTATTCGGAAGTGCGTGATGTTCCGGCGGTGAGAGTGATTTTTTGTGACGCCAACGCATACGATCAAGGTTACATGAAACCGGAAGATATTGCAGGGAATGTCAAAGTAAAAGGACGAGGAGGTACAATATTGCAACCCGCAATTGATCTTCTTGACCAAGTTGAAGATTTTCCCAAAACAGCACCAATACTCATTATCACCGACGGTTTTTGCGAATCGCGCCTTGCACTTTATGGTCGTGAACACGCCTACCTAATACCCGAAGGCAGAAATTTACCCTTTCCGCCAAAAGGTAAAATATCAGATTTCGTAAATAAAAATACTAAGAAATCATACGCAATTATTTTTCCTATTATACTCCTCACACTTTAAAATCGGTTTTTATTTTTATTTTCGGTTAAAAAGTCTAACAGATTTTTTCAATAGGAAATATTAAGCCGAAGTTCTGGAGAAAATTGGTCAAAAATTGACATAACTCCATAACCAGTCAAAGAAATAGATAAAATCATGTTTTTAAAGCGTAGTCATGTAAATATTGTCTATGCCCTAATGCTGCTATAATTTTTCGTATTTAGTTGTCCCTGAAAAAGTCATTTGGTGTTATAAATTCTGGGCTTATCTGGTTACAATTTAGAGTTATAATTTGCAATATAGTTATTGTTTTATCCGAGATTTTCCTTAAAACCTTGCAAATATTAGACCTTTTCTCTAACCTAAAAA
>JAITDV010000312.1 GCA_031282385.1 Planctomycetaceae bacterium
TAATGTAATTGAAATCGACGTTTTTTCTGATTCGCCGTTATTTGAAACTGCGGAAACTGCAAAATTGTAAGTGCCATCAGCCAAATCATTCAACGTAAATGATGTTCCCGATACTGAACTAAAAAGCGTCCAATTTTGTCCTTCTTGACGGTAAACGTTATATGATGCTGCATCGGTTACACTATTCCACTTTAACGTTACAGTATTTTCATTTTCAGTTGCTGTCAAACCGGTTGGAGTAGCTGGTGGTTGCGGAGTAGTTACCGATGCTGCGGGCGGATTTATTGTTAAAGTGTATGATGGATTTGTAGCTTTCTTGTAACCATAAACTCTGATGTAATAAATGCCCGCAACTAAACCATTAAGTGATATTTGTTCTGAATTACCTGTACTCGATGCACTCTTAATTGCCTTTTTAGATGCGTTATAAATTTGTAGTTCAACATCACCAAGAGATACATCAAATGCGATACGAACATAACTCTTTGTATCACCTTTTGCCGTCAATTCAAACCTGTAATAATCAGCATCGTCTAGTAGTGCGAGATTTTCTAAAGTTTTTACTGAGGTAATTGCGCCTAGATTGTAGGCGGATTCGATTGTGTTGTTATTTTCGTATTTATCTTCGGTTGGGTTTGTGTCTTCGTTTTCATTTTCATTTGTTGTGATTTCGACAGTTGTTTCTGCTTTATCAGATTGTTGGTTGTTTTCGTTTGAAGCAGTAACGGCGATAGAATAAACACCTGGCGTATATTCCGTTGCATCAATAGAGGTTGAATTTCCGGTTACGGAATCGGCGATTTGCGTCCATTCTGAATTTGTCAAAATATAAATCTGATACTTGGTTGCGTTGGCAACTTCATCCCAAGTAACCGTAATAACGCCGTTCTCATAAGTTGCAACCACATTAGCCGGAGCCACCAACATGTCGGGAGTAGAGCTGGCAACAGTTACATTCGCTTCCGCTTTGCCTGATTCGCCGCTGTTTTCAGATACGGCAGAAACAGCGTAAGTATATTCGCCTTCCTCCGCCAAATCATTGATTACATACGTTGTTCCTGCAACAGTTGCCAGCAGAGTAAATACATCTCCGTCTTTTTTGTAAACTTTGTATGAATCCGCGTCGGTTACAGTTCCCCAAGTTAGCGTAACTTGACTTCCGCCGGTTTGTTCGGCGTTGAGGTTTTCGGGCGTGCTTGGC
This sequence comes from Planctomycetaceae bacterium, assembly GCA_031282385.1. Lineage (GTDB taxonomy): Bacteria > Planctomycetota > Planctomycetia > Pirellulales > Thermoguttaceae > WRKP01. Next base: position 1,202 of record JAITDV010000312.1, read on the forward strand.
GTGTTATTTTGGCTGTTTGTTGGCGGAACAATCGTCAACGTGTAATTCAGATTAGTCGATTCTCTGTACGCAAAAATACGAACATAATATTCGCCGGCAACTAATCCGTTCAAACTAATTTTTTCAATATTTTCTGTAGTTGAAGATGAACGGACGAAATTTCTGTTGCCGTTGAAAAGTTGGAAATCAATGTCGCCGACGGAATTTTCAAATGTGATTTGAACATAACTGTCAACCGTACCGTTTTGAGTTATTTCAAATTTGAAATAGTCATTGCCATCCACCAACTTCAAACCGGAAATTACCTTCGCCGCCTCAATCACACCAAGTTTCGGCGTATGATCATTCTCACTATCCAACGCCGCCGCATCCACAATATCAAAAGAATCATTATCCTCATAATCGTCGTCTTCACTAACAACTTCTGCTAATGTTTTTGCGTTTGTTGTTGCGGGTTCGGAAGAGCCGATGTTATTTGTTGCGGTCAAGCGGAAATCATAATTCGTGTCGGCGTCCAATCCAGTAACAATTGCCGTCGCCGCAGCAGCAACAGGAGCCGGCGTCCAAACCGTCCATTCAGTCGCATCCGACTTTTTATACTCCAATGTATAACCAGTTAAACCGTTCTGCAAATTCCACTCAAGAGAAATCGAACTACTGGTTTGCGCCGTTGATCTTAAATTCTGCGGTGTAGTTGGTACTTGCTCCGTTGTACCAGAATCACGTTGGGCAAGCCATGTGTAATCAGACAATTTACCAGTACTGTAAGCTGGAGGATTTGTGAACACATAACACCCTAATGAACTATCGTACCGCATATCTAGTCTGTCAAGAGTATCAACAGCGCCATGGGGGTCATCCAAACGTCCATAGTTATCCGAATCACATACTAGTAAAGATAAATAATAACTTTCGCCAGTCATAGAAGTATCATACACAAAACCCCACATTGTAATAGCATGTCCGATATTTACATCAAGCCAATCAATTCCCAAACCTATTGCATAACCAGAATCCAACTTACTTTTAACTTCTTGGAGTGCAGCAGCATTTGATATGTCAGAACTAATTACTGATACTATATTTTCGCCAGATATCAATTGATGATTATTCCAAGTTACATTATCGTAGAGTCCGCCGCTGCCAGGAGTAGGTTGTGCCCATTCGGGATTACCTAATATGGGGCGACCTTCTAAATCCACTACCATCGTACCGTAATCTCCAGTGAAAAACCATTCCAACCCAAGGAATTGGTTACTACCTCGATCTGTGAAGTTTTCTCTGAAATAGTCGAAAATATCATCTTCGTTTTGGAATCCATTGACATCTCCCCAACTGGTATATGCAAGCATATTTGACGCCGACGCTGCCCAACACAAATTTAAATCAGTACCATCAACGTAATATTTTTCAGCATCATAAGGTTGAACAATACTCAGATCATTTGAACCACCCATAAATTGGTTATATTCATCTTGAGATAATCCTGCAATAAAAGCAAATTGCGTTCCTTCAAGTTGAATATTTGCTTTGATAGATTTTCTTGAACCAATTGCTGATCCGGCTGTAGGTTCGGGCGAACCGGTTAAGGAATAATTTCCGACGTTGTGATTTGTTGAAACGGCTTCGATGATATTGTCTGTTGTCAAGTTTGCGTAACTGCTCGTTTGAATCACATCAAAAACCGAAAAAGAAACACCGGCAGTTTCAACACCTAAAACCGCTACACCGCCAATCGAAACTTCACCTTTAGAAATATTGACGATAGATGAGTTATTTGTACTGCTGATTTGCAACAGTCCTTCACCAAGCGAAAAAATACCAACACTTCCATAAATTGATGAATCAATATCTATATTCAGAAAACTACTGCCTAAATCAATAACCGATTCCTTGCCTCCGCGTAAAACGATCAAATCATCTTGCGTAGTAGTTCCGGCAGTAGTGATTGCATTTTTAAGATTTGTTTCATTGAGTTGTGAAGTTGTTATCTCGATTACGTTGTAATGAGACAAACTTGATTCAAAATTTATGTCGGAGTAAGTTGACCGCAACCAATCAAAATCCGCTACACTCACCGACAATAAATCTCTGACCTCCAAGTTCTCAATTTGCAATTTTCTTTTTTTGATTTTTTCTGTATTTGAGGTCGCCGCAGAACCCAAAAAAGTATGTACAATTTTAAGAATGTTTTTAATCATTTTAAGTTTGCCCCGCAAATTTTTCGGAGCATTAAAAGTTTGAATATCTTACACTTGTAACTAAACGCCAATCGAACAAATCTTAAACTGTTCACGATAAAAAATACAGTTGCAACTGAATATTACCTAAGTCGCAAACAGATTAAAATACCTGAAAAACAGATAAAATACACAAAATAATCGTTATAATTAGTTTGTTAAAATTGACGAGTGAGCAGCATTATAAATAACTTTGATAAATTTGACAAGTAGGGTACTTTAATTATTTTCAAAAAAATAAAGAAATTTCACAAAATACTTTTTTAAAAATAGTATAAATGGCTAGTTTGAATAATAGTTAAAATAGATAATTTCCATATAATT
>JAITDV010000347.1 GCA_031282385.1 Planctomycetaceae bacterium
CGTCAGATTCGCAGTCAAGTAACAGCAGCTATTGCGATTCGTATTCTTTTGGCGATTGCGCTCGCCGATCTTGGCAATGCAGCTAAGGTTGCTGAACTTTATAAAGTTGATGAGAGTACGGTTCGTCGTTATTTTCGATTGTATCAGGAAGGCGGAATTGATTGTCTTTTGGAAATTCATTATCTGGAGCGTCAGTCTTATTTGACAGATGGCAACTTCTAAAAACCTATTTTTGACGGAATTATCAAAATTTTCAGAATAGACAAATTTAGACAATAAATTTATTTTATCCGCAAATTGACATGAAGTTGCACAAATTATTTAATTCGCGAAAATTAGTGAAAATTCTATACAATAAATATTATGAAAAATTTACAGATTTTTCGGACGCTTGCTTATACTCCTTTAAAAATATAAAAGAAGTACAAGGCAGAACTACGCACTATTGCAACTGAAAAATTCAACATTACATCATAACAAAGTACGACTTTTTCGTTACAAAAAAAGTTTTTTAAAGTAAAAAGAGTATAGTAAGAAAATTAGGTTGTTTACTCGATATTCACGCGTTCAAAAAATTCCACTGAATAAATACGACTTTTACATATTTCACTTTTCACTGGATATAAATAGTTACCAAAAATCTTCATTCACCAACTTCCTTATTTTGTAAAATGGGAGAAATAAAAAAAATTCAACCGGTACTTCTTATAATTGCGGTATTCAGTTCAATTGAAACTGCGTTTGATTGGGCGCGGTTGAAAGTTGAATCGCAATTCGGAAAAATTGCAATTGAAAGCGAAATGTTCAGGTTTGATCAATTCACAAATTATTACACGGCAGATATGGGGCAAGCTTTGTATAAACAACTTTGGGGTTTCCAAAACCTAATCGATCCCTCCACACTCACGGCAATAAAATTGCAAACCAACCAATGGGAATCCGATTTTAAAAACGAAAACCAAACCGGCACCGTAAGACCTCTCAATCTTGATCCGGGTTATGTTGATCTTGGCAAATTAATTCTTGCTTCGACTAAAGATCACGCACATAGGATTTACTTGTCCAATGGAATTTTTGCCGAGACTACATTGATCTACAGACAAAAAAAATGGGAACCGCTTCCTTGGAGTTATCCTGATTATCAAAGTGAATGTAGCCAAAAATTTCTTTACCAATGCCGTAATGTGTTGAAATCTACGCGTGAAAAAAATTCTACGGCTTGCCGTGAAACCGAAATTTGAAAAAAAATAAAATAAGGGAAATATATTTTTGCGGACTGCTTGACAATCTGCATTTTATTACTTACTATTATCGCCCTTGTTGTTGCTGTCGGTGTATCCGTCGGCTTTTTGCTCAATGAAACGATTGAAGTTTTATTGTTTTTTGACCCAATTGGAAATATTTTATACGCCCCATGATTGAGCCTGTTACGATCAATCTCCGTATTTTGTCCCGTGATTTGGGACTCCCTCACGAACAAGTTCAAACTGTAGTTACATTACTTGACGAGGGTTATCCTGTCCCGTTTATTGCACGATACCGCAAAGATGTTACCGGTAGTCTTGACGAAGAGAATATTTTATTCATTGCGTCAAAATTACGTCAGGCGCGATCACTTGCCGAAAGAAAACAAGCAATACTCAAAGCAATCGAATCGCTCGGCGATTTGCCGCCCGAAATCGATAAAAAGATACGCGATGCTCAAACCTTAAAACAACTGGAAGACCTTTATCTTCCATATAAACCCAAAAAACAAACTCTAGCCAACATTGTTCGTGAACACGGTTTGACTGAACTTGCAACAGAAATTCTGGACGAAAAAATAACTCCCGAAAAACTCGATGAACGCGCCGCCGACTTCATCAACGAAGACAAAAATATAAAATCAATTGCCGACGCATTACTGTGCGCAGGACATATTATTGCGGAAACAATGGCGGAAAAAACCGATTTGATCCAGAAAATACGCGACTTGTTGCGAAGTGACGGAAAACTTGTTACAAGAAAAATCGAATCAAAAATTACCCAAACAAACTCTACGCCGTCATCCTCTCAAATTGACGCCGATAAAAATGAAACCCAAAATAATAACAACATTGAACAGACTCCACAAAACAAAATTGAATCTAAATCTGGAACAGAATCAGAAATAGAAACAGAATCAGAATCTAAAACTCAAATCGCTGAAAATTCCAATGTTGACATTATTGTTACGAATAATAATGTTAATGTTAATGAGATAAAAGATTCGAATGTTGCCGAGTCAAGAGAGTCAAATAACACCGAAGATGAAGTTGCGAAAATTGAATCTGGTGTTGAGGTTGAGGTTGAGGTTGAGGTAAAAGCAGATTCTATGGCGGAATCTGAAATTGAATCATCTGTAATTGAATCTAAATCGGTTGATGTTACGAATGATATTACGGCGAAATTTTTAGAATTGCGGGAAGCGATTGTCGGTGAAGGAATAACTACGGCGAAATCAAGAATTGCAGCCGGTAAAAGGAAACGGCTTCAGAAAGTTAAAGATGACATAATACGAAAACGCGAAGAATTAAAGATAAAAGAACGTGAATATTTTGAACGTCAATTTGCAGAATATTTTGATTATTCGTGTAACGCCGGCAACATCCCGCCTCATCGAATTTTGGCATTTAGCCGCGGTGAGCGGGAAAAAGTTTTGAGTGTAACAATTGAAATTGACGAGAACAAAATTTTTGAGAGTGTGCGTGATTTATCTGTTCCGAAAGATCATAAATTTGCGGATTTTTTGTCGGGTTGTCTCAAAGATTCGATTCACCGTATTCTAGTTCCGTCGCTTATTTTTGAGTTGCGTAATGACATGGCGGATTACGCTGAAAGTTATGTTGTACGAGTTCTAACGCGGAACTTGCGTAGTTTTCTGCTTCAACCGCCGCTGGATCAAAAACGAGTTCTGGCGATTGATCCCGGGTTTAAACGCGGTTGCAGAGTTGTTGCGTTGGATGAATTTGGAAATGTGTTGGGGCATGAAACGGTTTATTTATCGGGCGGCTCAGAACGTAAGTCAAATTCAATTAAAAAATTAGCAGAGATTATTGAACGGTATAAAATTTCTGTAATCGCAATAGGCAACGGCACAAACCGCCGCGAAACGGAAATTACGGTTTCAATGTTGATTTCTGAATATTTTGCGAACAAAGATGTTTCTTATGCTATTGTCAACGAAACAGGTACGGGAATGTATGCGATAAGTCCTGTTGCGCGTGAAGAATTTCCGAATTATGATTCGTCGCTTCGCGGTGCAATTTCAATTGGGCGAAGACTTCAAAATCCTTTGAATGAGTTGGTCAAAGTTGATCCGGAGCGTCTTGGTGTTGGTGTGTATCAAAACGACGTTAAGATGAAGCGATTGCGTGAATCTCTTGGTGGAATTATTGAATCGTGTGTTAATTTTGTAGGAGTTGACATTAATTCCGCAACGCCGTCACTTTTACGTTATGTTGCAGGTTTGAACAAATTTACCGCTAGACGGATTTATGATTACAGGTTAGAAAACGGACATTTTCGTTCGCGTGATGAGATTCTCAAAATTAGCGGAATAGGCGGAATTGCGTTTGCGGGTTGTGCTGGTTTTTTGAGAGTTTATGGCGGCGTGAATCCGCTTGATGAAACGTGGATTCATCCTGAAAGTTATTCGGTTACGGTTAATTTGATTGGGAAATTTGGGTTTGTGTTGGACGATTTGAAGTCGGCGGAAAAACGACGCGAATTGACAAATAAAATCAACGCGGCAAATATTCAGGAAATTGCAGCTAAATACGCAATTGAATTTGGAGTTGGCGTTACTACGGTTGTAGATATTTTGACGGAGTTGACGCAATGGGGACGCGATCCGCGTGAATTTTTGCCCAAGCTGATATTCAAAAAAGGCGTGTTAAAGTTTGAGGATTTACGTGTTGGAATGGAGTTTGTTGGTACGGTATCGAATGTAGTTGAGTTTGGAGCTTTTGTTGATATTGGTTTGCATGATCCCGGATTGGTTCACATTAGTCAACTTTCAGATCAGTATATTCGTGAGGCGTTTGATAAGGTAGCTGTTGGTGATATTGTTAATGTTTGGGTTACGGAGTTAGATAACAAAAAACGGCGCATTTCACTTACGATGTTGCCGCCGGGTACTGTGCGGGAAGCAAAATGCGGAAATATCACCGACGGAGGAACTACCGCCGCAACCGGTATTGAAGGTGAGAAAGGAGAAAGAAGACAACGTCCGCTTCCAAGACGCGAACCGCGAGTACGAACAGATTCTCCTAATCGTACAAGTGAAAGAAGTAGTCGGATTCGAACAACAGATAATGTTTCCGTCAAACCAATAGATGGACATTCCGCCGAAGTCGGAGTTTCGCGAAGCGTTCAAGTCAGGCGAAACAGCCTAGTTGCTCCGCGAGGTCAACGCGATCAAAAAACAAATTCAAACGTGCAAGACAGAAGTCATTTGGCAGGACGCACAACTAAACCGCCAATCTCACAAAACAATTCGACTTCGACAAGATCAACTGTTGCAGGACGAAATTTTCGACAAGACGAAAACCGTAACCGTGAACGCGGACAAGATCGTACAAGTCGATTTAATCGCGGAACTCATTCAGTTGAAGCTGGCGAGAAACGTCCGAAAACATACGTTGCGGTTTCAAAACCAAAAGAGTTGAAACCGATAACAGAAAAAATGAAACAGGGCAAAGAACCGCTTAGAAGTTTTGGAGACTTGGCACAACTCTGGGGACGAGTGCAAGTTGCGGATACGGATGACCCAAAAAAACAAAAAAAATAAACCGATAAAATTAAAGAAAAAGTACAAGATAATCTATAAAAATTATGTAGCGTTGCATTCGAAATACTGCTGTTTAATACTGTTGTTAAAGTGTGAACAGAAAATTATCACAGTGAATATCTCAATCAATAATAATGATATGGTCAATAGAAATTAGCAAACTAAGACAAAAACATGATTGATTTCCAGTGTGAACGTCTGCGTCTAGCTAACATTATGCTGCAAGTACTATCAATTGCTTGACTCAAGAGCGTAAAAGCCAGCTTTCCAATAGGTAATCAGGAGGTGGTAGATGAGATTCAAAGTTTGAACAGTTTAAAAAGAATAATTCCAAATTCTGAATTAAAAACTGAGCTTTTGTAAAATGTCATTTTGTGCTTCAAATTAAGTGGTTTGAAGCAGTCAATGTTGGGCAAATTTATATTATTGTTTTTATAGTCGTGTTTTTATTCTTAATAACTGGACTTGATGCCAATTATGACGGTTACTTACAAACATCCGAAGCCACTCACTCAATTAAAATTAGAATTTTGTCTGTAAAAGTAACGCACGAAGATGCAAGCGGTGCAATTGGAGCGGTACCGTTAACTGAATGTATGTATAAGAGACTAATAACTTACACTGCTGACATTCCATCATGGACTAGTTTTGACGAAAATGTTACTTATAAATTTAAACGAACTGTTCCCGTATCTATTTTTGCACCAGATGGAATTATGACAGATACAAAAACCGACAATACTTCTAGTGTCTCCATAACAGCATATCCTGGTGATTTTAAAACAAAAAAATACAGAGCTAAAACTATTGAACTTGCAAAAAAATGGCAAAAACAACTGACCTCTGACAAGAATATGCTTCAAAGATTAAAGACAGTAATTGAGTATCACGAATACGCTAAAATAGAATCCGAAAAAATTGC
>JAITDV010000364.1 GCA_031282385.1 Planctomycetaceae bacterium
ACATTGCCTTAAAAAAACGAAAATTCCACTGAAATATTACCAAAAAAAATTATTTTCGTCCTGACGAGAATCCTTTTGCAATCGGGATTGGTTTGAATGGTTCATATTGTCTGATAACCGAAACAAGGTCATCGTACATCCGCATTGAACGTACCGCCAATATATGATCGCCGTTTTTTTGATAAACATAAGATGCAAATTGATACATTATTAATGCGTGTTCCGGCTTGTCATTTTTCAAATAAGCACAACCAAGATTGACTATCATTGCTGGAATCCACGACTCTATCTCAACATCAACACCAACATCATCAACGCCAATTTTGGTATTGGTATTATTGCCTGCTCCTGCAACCTCTGTTTGTAACGTCTCCCGAATCGGCGCCGTATTATTCGGATTCCGATCAAGCATTGATTCCAATTCAAGCGAACCAACCGCAATCTCAAGATAAATTTCAGCTTCTTTTGAACGTCCGATATGAAGTAAAATTTCGCCCGCAAGTGCAAGTTTCCTTACATCTGTTTGCGTCGCAATATCCAAAGGAAGCGGTTCAAGTATTGATAACGCCGCCGGAAATTTTTTTATCTTCAATAAACATTCCGCTCCGCCGATTTTCGCCAAAGCAACTTCGTTGCGATCATGGCTAGCCGCGATTATATCACGATATTTGACCAACGCATCAAGATAATTCCCAGACTGTTGTAATAACCGCGCTCGATCAAGTTTACGCAACGGCGACTCCGACGTAACACGTATCGGCTCCGATTTACGCAAAAAATGACGATACACATTACAGCCTTGAGCAGCAAAAATTGACGATAACAGCAATAAATAAATTAAAAATCTGACCATTGGCATGATAATATAGTTAGCATAACAATTTGTTAAAACCAACACGGCAGGCAGGAACATAACGGAACAAAGTAACCGCACTGTTTTGTTAATTTATAGGTAAAATGACGCCCAAACTGTTTCATTTCATTACAATACAGTTTTGGGCAATTATTGGGCAATTATGAACAACCTAACAGGAAAAAGGCTGCAAATGGAATTACCCAAATGGCAATTGGAGTTATCCAATTTGCAAAAGAATTTCTACAATTTGCAAAACGGCATCTGAAAATTCGGTATTATTTCACTCAAATTTATAAACTGTTCATACTTTAAGTTTCCTTTGCCGCCGTCTGCTTACCTATCGGCAATCAGGCTTTTACGCTCTTGAGTCCCGTAATTTATTGTACGAGCAGTATAATTTGGAGAAATGACTTTTTATTTTTCATCTGCCGACCATGGAGTTGCTCTGATTTTTAGTGATTGGAAAGCGTCTTTTGGGATGTCATAAATTCTTTCGTTTATGGTTGTGAAGCTGCCTTCTCCAATTCTCAAAGGCGGAATGTTTCCGCGTGCGCTTGGATGTTCACTCAATCGCTTCAACATTCGATCTGTTTTAACTCCGCCCTCACCCGGAGCAAGTAACACAAACGGTCTCACTAACACTAACAACTCATGCCGTTCCCGTGTTTTAAAAGACGTCTTAAAAATATTGCCAAGATACGGCAACTTCATCAATCCAGGTAAACCAACATCGCGTTGATTAACCGATTCACGAATCAAACCGCCAATTGCGCTGACTTGTGCATCAGACGCAACAACTGTTGTGGTTACAGTTCTTGTTTCGATGTCTTTTGAGAAAAAACTCGTTTGTGTTGTTGATAAACTAGTCCCATTTGACCCAAAAATAATTTGCTGATCATCGCCAACTTGCGAATCCTCTTGAACAAGCCTAATAGTTATCGTTCTGTCAGCATGAATTCGCGGCGTAATCAATAACGTAGTTCCAATATTCATCCGCTCCGTAACCGGATCAACCGTACTGTTTACATACGGCGTAGTGGTACCTTGCGTTGTTGTTGTGTTGACTGTAACATCGGTCAAGATTGTGGTTTCCTTGCCAATAAAAATCCGTGACGCCTCGCCGTCCGCAACACAAAGATTCGGTGTTGCAAGACTGATAATTCTGCCGCTGTCTTGCATTGCCTGAATTCTTGCCAACACATCATTTGACACTACTTGTAACACCATCGCCTTCGGATCAAGCCCGCCGCCCATTGGCAGCAAATCCGCCGCCGGCGCTGCAATTGCCGACGATGACGAACCGGCACTGTCTGACAAAACTCCTATTGACCTGCCGCCCGAAACTTTGCCCGCCTTGAACAACCAATCCAACCCGAATGATTCGTCATCCGTCAAACGAAGATCAAGAATCTTGACTTCAAGCAAAACTTGCGGTTTAGGCTTGTCAAGCTGCGCAACAACCTTGACAATTTCCTCCACCGCATCAGGATCAGATGATCTAATCATCAAATCATTCGTCCCGCGAAAAGCAGAAAGATAAATTATCCCAGGTTCGCCAACCTTAATTTCATATTCACTGCCCGCAAGCTGCGCAATTAATTTTTCATCATCCGTGTTCGTCTGAATATCTTCAACAACTTTATTCGGACTCAACAAATCAATATTACGTTGTTGTTGGCTGCCTCGCGACGAAGAACTAGATCGTCCACCGCCGCCCCTGGAATAAGACCGCGAACCTGAACGGCTGCCGCCTTGTCCGGTTTGCATGTTGTTGATACGGTCTGTCATGCTTTCCATACGATCAAACGCACGCTCAATATCATCAATCGGATCATTGTAATACTCATTCGGCGGATTCCAGACAACACGATTCTTGAATAAACGTTGAATTGAATCGCCAACAGCACGCGCATCTGGATAAAGTAACGTAATAACTTTGACCGTATCATGACTATTTGCCATCAATCCTTTACGATACTCGTCAATTGTCATAATACTAATAATGCCGTTGATGTCTCGGCGATACCAAAGATTATTCGCTTGGCAAATTGCACGAATCGCACTTTCCCCATCAATATCTTCAAAATACGCATTAATCATTATCGACGACGCCTGCTTGCTGACAACTATCTTCCAACCCGCACCTTGACTCATCAACCGCGCAAATTCCAATAGCATCATGTCCTTTATATTCAACGTTTTGATCTTACCGACTGACGCGTTTCGATCAGTTTGATCGGTTGCAGATTTTTGTACATTGGCGGTTTTTTGTACATTTACATTATTTCTGTCAACAGAGGCAGGATTCGAAGGCGCCAACGTCGGCATCAAAACAGTAGAAGTCCGCAATGGTAAAACCGGTACAGGAATATTCCTAATTGCCTGATCTTGCGCAAAAATTGCAGATGTACACAATAACAAAAAAAATAGAATCAATATCAAATTGGCAAAATAATTTTTCATTTCAGTTAATTTTTTGTTGCAAAAACTGTGTATACTGTTCGTACTATAAATTGCATGATTCAAGAGCGTAAAAGCCTGCTTTCCGATAGGTAAGCAGGCGAAGGTAAACGAAATTTAAAGTGTGAACAGTTTAAAGTGTTCACATTTAAATTTCAGTTTTCTTTGATAATCTTATTAAATTTATAAAGGTAACTTTGGGAACACAACAAACATGAACATTATCTCAAAATATGCTTGTCAGCAATATTACTGCGTGATCTTACTTCAACATGTTGCGGAGTGATTTGTTCAACAACAAGAAACAATACTTCGGCTGCTGAATTTGTCGTACCGCGATTTGTGGAACTCGCGCGGTTTGATACCAAGTTACCAAGTGGCACTTCAATTATGTCGCCTTCGTGAACATAAAAAACATCTGAAATTTGTGTGGGATTTGTGTTACGTTGTGTGGAGTTTGTTTTGGGAATACGTATTGCGGCAATTGAATTATGTTCGCCTAAAATCATTATGCCGATTACCTGAATTCCAGCCGGCAACGACGAAATATTTCTCGGCACAAGACCAATTGCACCTTCCGGCTCTTTGTATTGGAATGGATTATTGGTTCCGGTTTCAGGAACAGAAGACGGCACAGGTACTGGTAACGGTAACGGTAATGGTGCAGGTTCGGTTGTGGGTTGATTTTTCGTAACGGTATCTAGTTGTGTTGAATCAGGAGAAGTATCGGTATCCAGACTCGGATTTAATTTCGGGGCTGCGGGTATATTTTGCGCAACAGCGGGAATAATGTAACGGAAATTTTGTTGAGATCGCGTAGGACGTTGGGTTGTTTTAGAAGTTGTAGAATAATTTGTCGGCAAAATATTGGGGAGTGTTCGGCATTGTTGATACAAGGACGAATTATCTTGTGCGGATGCATTTTGATCAGCCGGTTCCGACGCAATTGTCTTGAACGCAAGCAAACTCACTCCGGCAATAAAGACGACAATAATTATCGTACAAAAAACAGAAAAAAAACGAAGGTATCCAAACATCATTTACTCCTAAAATTGTAATCGCAACAAAAATTTATTCCCGTAATAAACAATTCAACTCAGAATGTTCTATACTGATCGTACTATAAATTACGTGATTCAAGAACGTAAAAGCCCGCTTTCTGATAAGTAATTTCAATAGGTAAACAGACGGCGGCAAAGGAAATTTAAAGTGTGAACAGTTTAAAAATATTAACAGTCTAAAATTTTTTGTCAGCAATTGCACAATAAAGGTCAACCCGACGTAGGAGCCCTCCCCCTCTTATAACAGGAAATTATCAAATAAAACAATATCGGAATTGTATCGCATAAAAAACAACCCGACACACGACAAAAAAACAACAAAAATCAATATCAGGCATAACCAAAGTCACCTCTGAAACTAGGATCGACACTCCATAGGATCGACACTCCAATAATAATAATAAAGTTCAATAATTACAGACGGAATAATCAAAAAAGTCAACCTAAATTAAATGTAACTATCTAGTCGTGTGATTTTAAACTGCTCACTCTATAAAGTGAACCTTCTAAAAACTCATTTTGTCCACGAATTTACACGAATTTTCAGGAACTGGATAAATTGTGTAAATTCGTGGATAGAATAAATTTATTGTCTAAACTTGTCGATCCTAAAAATTTTGATACTTCTGCCAAAAATAAAATTTTATACTGCACACTTTAAGTTTCGTTTACCTTCGCCTGCTTACCTATCGGAAAGCAGGCTTTTACGATCTTGAACCACGTAATTTATAATACGCGCAGTATAGAAGTTACCTATTGCTGTGTTCCCGCTTGCTTCATTCCTAACTCCTAATATCTAAAAACTAATCCCTAAACAATCGGATTGCAAGAATCCCGTAATTGTATAGTTATGAAATTGCATAGTAGACCTTTTCGCTAACCTGTAGGAGACCACCCCTGACCCCTCCGAAGGAGGTGAATAAGAAGACGCCTCCGAGGGAGGCGAATTATTCCCCACCTTCGGAGGGGTTAGGGGTGGTCTCGGAGGAGTTAAAGGCGGTTTTTCGTTGTAGGTTTTTTGTTGCGTTGATGTATTTTTAGGTTTAGAGAAAAGGTCTAGTTATGAATTGTGCTGTTTAAAAGTTGGTTGGTGGGTATATGTTCATTGTGATATTTTATGGTATGATGGTCGGCTTAATTTTGTGTCCGGTCTTTTTGATTGTGTAAATTAGTTGCTTTTAAGGTGCGAACAGTTTAAAAACCGAAAATTGCAAGTGAAAATTGTATATTGCCGTATTCTGAATGTTTAGTTGTAACGTATTCCAGATAAATTTTTAATAAGAAATAAACCATCAGTCATGCAAGTATTAATAGTTGATGACAGCAAGCTTGCTCTGATAGCACTTAAAGCGTTGCTTACTGAAGCTGGATATGAGGTGCTTGCCGCGATGAACGGCGAGGAAGCTCTCAAAATTCTCGAAACCAACCCTTGCCGTATGGTGATCTCTGATTGGGAGATGCCGATTATGACAGGATTGGAACTCTGCCGTAAAGTTCGTTCGGGCGAATTTTCCGGTTATGTTTACTTTATCCTGCTCACGTCGCACAAAGAAGAAATGGTTGAAGGTCTCTCCGCCGGAGCAGATGACTTTATCGCCAAACCTTACAAACCCGATGAAGTTCTTGCTCGTTTGCGTTCCGGTGAGCGAATATTATCTCTTGAGACGCGTGATGTTGCGATTTTTGCTCTGGCTAAACTTGCAGAATCCCGTGATGTTGACACCGGCGCACATCTTGAGCGGGTTCAATATTATTGCCGTACACTTGCCCAAAGAATGGCGACCGTAGAAAAATATCAAGATGTAATTGATCCTGAATTTATACGCCTCATATTTCAAACAAGTCCGTTGCATGATATAGGCAAAGTCGGTATTCCTGATTCTGTGTTGCTAAAACCTGGTCGTCTTGATCCGCATGAATTTGAAATAATGAAGACCCACACAACAATTGCCGCCCAAACTCTCGACGCAACTTTGAGCAAATTCCCCGGCGCTTCCTTTCTCAAAATGGCTCGCGATATTGCCGCAACCCACCACGAAAAATACGACGGCAGCGGATACCCAAACGGATTAATCGCAGAAAATATCCCTCTTTGCGGACGGATAATTGCTCTTGCAGATGTTTATGACGCCTTGATTTCAAAACGAGTTTACAAACAAGCTCTCACACACGATTCCGCAAAATCAATTATTGTTGAAGGTCGCAGTAAACATTTTGATCCAGACGTAGTTGATTGTTTTATCGATCTCGAAGATCAGTTCATTACAATTCATAAACGTTTCTCTGAAGAAGAATGATTTATAACATAAAACGACAAATTTTGAGACACAATAAATATAGGGAAACTTCTAAAAACCTATTTATTTTTAACGGGGGTAATAATGTCTTTAATTCGTGTTGCGGTTAATGGGGCAGCGGGTCGAATGGGGCGTCGTTTGGCGGCACTTATATCGGCGGATGTTGAGCTTGAGTTATCGGCGGCGTTGGAGGCGGAGTCTCATGATAAAATTGGAGTTGATGTTGGCGAGCTTGCGGGAGTTGGCGGTATTGGGGTTTTGGTTGGTTCACGGCTTGAGCGTCGGGTTGATGTTTTAATTGATTTCTCAACTCCGCAAGCAACAGAAAAAGTTGTCGGAAGTTGTGTTGAGTTAGGAATTCCGTTGGTTTTTGCAACAACAGGCACAACTCCAGACCAAGAACATTTAATTGAAGAGGCATCATTGCAAATTCCGGTTTTGACTTCGCCAAGTATGAGTTTGATGGTGAATCTTGCAATGAATCTTTGCCAATCTGCCGCCCAAACGCTTGCGGGCAAGAATGTTGATGTTGAGATTGTGGAGTCGCACCATCGTTATAAAGCAGATTCACCAAGCGGTACGGCATTGAAATTCGGGCGGATTATCTCCAAAGAATTGGGACTCAACAAACAAGTTTACGGTCGCGAAGGACAACTCGGCGCAAGATCACGCAACGAAATCGGTTTTCACTCAATAAGAATTGGAGATGATCCGGGTACTCATTCTATTTTATTTGGTTTACTTGGCGAAACGTTGGAGATTTCCGTCAAAGCGACAAGCCGCGATTGTTACGCACTGGGAGCAATCGCCGCCGCAAAATTCTTACACAACAAACCCGCTGGAATGTACAACATGAACGATGTTCTGGCAATTGTTCAATAAGGAATATAAGGAGAACATTCAGCCGCGTGATTCCCGCAACCCCAAAAAAACTACCACTAATTACAACAACATAAACACACAAAGCAGGGAAAAAAATTTCCAATTATGTGGGATGTTGTTTTACCGATTTTTTCACTTGCGGTGCGAAACATGAGTTAAGAAAAGACCAATTAAAAATTCCACTGAAGGGAACTTCTATACCGCTCGTACTATAAATTGCCTGACTCAAGAGCGTAAAAGCCTGTTTTCAGAATAGGTAAGCAGGCGGCGGTAAAGGAAAATTCAAGTGCTAACAGTTTAAAAATTCATTTTAGCCACGAATTTTCACGAAAAATCACGAATTAAATAATTTGTGCAAATTCATGGATAAAATAAATTTATTGTCTAAATTTGTCCTTTCTGAAAATTTTGATAATTCCGTCAAAAATAGATTTTTAGAAGTTGCCTGAAATATTACACAAATTAAAAATGTTGTTTGTAACTAGTTGTCCCTGAAAAAGTCTTTTTGTTGTTTTAATGGTAGCCAACTTGTTCGCGGCGAGTTCGTTTGAGCATCTGAATGGGGACTCCTTGTCAATTAATTTTGATAATAGACCTTTT
>JAITDV010000370.1 GCA_031282385.1 Planctomycetaceae bacterium
ATTGTTACGGTTTGACCGGCGTATGTTTTGGCGGGCGAAACAGAGACATTTAAGTTCGGCGCAATTGTGTCTTCAACAACTTTGATATTGAAAGTTTTTGAAACAACATCGCCGCGTCCGTCGCTTACTGAAACTGTAACGGGATAATTTTCGTTACGAATATTATCGCGTGCAGGCGTCCAAGTTAATTGTCCGGTTGCGGAGTCAATTATTATGCCGAGATTTCTTGAGGCTTCGTCAATTGAATATGAGAGTTTATCGTTGTTGTCATCTTTGGCGGAAATATCGTACAAAAATTTACTGCCGGCGGTTACAACTTGATCACTGATGTTTTTGATTTCGGGCAAAACATTTGCTCCCGTTAAAACCAAAGTAAACGTTCCGTTGATTTCGTCCTTGCCGTCTGAAACAATAACCTTGACCGGAACATTTTGACCAATATAACCATCCGGCGATTCCCAAGTTACGAGTCCGGTTGTTGAATCGATTATTAATCCGCGAGCGACAGATGCGCCGTCAAGCTTATAAGTCAACTTATCGCCGTTGTCCCAATCCGCCGCTCCAACTTGGAACGACCAACCTTTGCCGATTTCAACATATTGACTTTCAAGTTGTGTGAAATACGGTTTGTTGTTTGGAGCGGTTGCGAAAACTTGTATCGGTATCGTCATCGCAACTCCGCGACCGGATTCGTTGAACACATTTATTTGTATTGCGAAAACGCCTTCCGATTGCGGCGTCCATGTTAATTGTCCGGTGTCTTTGTCAATAGTTGCGCCGTAGGTTTCGCCGGAAATTGAATATTTTAATTTTTCATTTTGCGGATCAGTTGCTTTGACTTGGTAAGTGTAAGGCTGCTCGATTACCGCCAAAGGAATTTCACTCGGCGTAATTGTCGGAGGCTGCGCAACACTACGAATCGCAAGCTCAAACGTTTGATCTGAAATCGCGCCATACGCATCAATTGCACGAATTGTAACCGAAACTTTTTGACCAAGTAACGCACTCGTCGGCGTCCAGATGATTTCGGCATTCTGATTATTTTGGCTAATAGTCATTCCCGCCGGCGCGTTGACAAGATTAAACGTTACAGAATCTCCATCGGGATCAATTGCCGTTGGTTTGTAATTTAAGGTCTTATTGACAAGCACGCTTTCTGGCGGAGTTGAAGTGAATACAGGTTGCCCGTTCACACGCTGCGCGACAACCTCAATCGTAAATGTATATTCCACAGCGTTTTTGCCATCGTCAATTTTCACGCTAAACGAAACTTGTCCTTCACTTATCGGATTCCATTCGATTCGTCCGCCGCTGCTTATCGTCATTCCGTCCGGTGCATTTGTCAAACTAAACGTAACAACATCATTTTCAGGATCAGTTGCTGCAAGTTGAAAAACGAAAGGCTTGTTGACGGGAATTGTTGACGGCGGATTGTTTGTGATTTGCGGCGGTTCGTTTGGAATATTCGGATCGATTATTTGTAACGAAAATTGTCGTCGAGCAATCGCACCTTCCGCATCAGCCGCAATTATCGTTACGTTAAATTGTCCCGCAACAGGTTCGCTCCATTTGATAATTCCATCATCATCAATTATCATGCCTTCAGGTGCATTTTCAAGTTTATAAGTCAACTTGCCGCCATTTGGATCATCAGCGGTAATTTGCGCAACATATTCTTGACCAACTTGACCATCCGCATTCGTCGGCAATCCGGCAATCACCGGCGGCGCATTATTCGCAACAGGCAGCGTAATAATTTGCGCAACAGAATCTCGTCCGTCTGTTGCGATAATCTTAAACGTGAATTGTCCGGCAAACCGCGGCGTCCACGTCAACTTGCCCGTGTCCTTGTCAATTGAAATATCACTCCGCGCAAATTCAGGAATATCTGAAACATCAATCGACCACTCAATCTTGTCCCCATCAATATCACTTGCCGACGCCTGATAAACATACTCGCGATCTTTCATTGCGCCGCTTGTCAAGATCGAAGTAATTACGGGCGGTGTGTTGGTCGTAATCGGCGGCAAAACATTAAGCGTGAATGATTGGACAACTTCGTTTTCACCGTCCGAAACTATTATCGAAAAATCATATTGACCAATTTGAGTTGGATTCCAAGTTAAAATTCCGTCAGAAGAAATCGACGCACCAATCGGAGCGTTGTCAAGTTTATAAGTCAGCTTGCCGCCATTGGGATCGAATGCGTTAATTTTGTAACGGTAAATATTCTCAAGCCGAATCTGCTCAATCGGAATTGAAGTAATCACCGGCGGCTCATTGCCCGAAACCTCACGCCCAATTACACTCAAAGTAAACCGTTGCTCACTCCACGAATCTTTTGAATCAACTGCGCGAATAATAATCTGTTGCTCACAACTTGCATCGAATAGTAATTCAAGTTTACCTTCCGCGATTTCTTGCATGATTTCACCATCAGCATTGACAAGATAAAAAATCGCAGAGCTGCCATCGGCGGTATTAGCATTAAGCTGATACTTCCACGTTTCGCCGACATAAGCTGGACCAGTTGGTTTTGAAGTTATAGTTGGCTGAACCTCCGCAACTTGCCGAGCTTTAACAGAGAGCGAGAACGACTGTGAACTTTGGTTGCCGCTATCATCTTTTACGAAAATTTTTATAACAAATTCACCAGTTGCATCCGGTATCCACGTCAAATAACCATTCGCGTCAATATTGATTCCGCGTTCCAGCGCCGCTTCGTCAATTTTGACTTGCGGAATTGAACCATCGAAAGTTTTCGCTTCAACTTGATACGAATATCTTTCGTCCACATAAGCAGGTCCCGTCGGCACAGACGAAATTATCGGCACGTCAATTTGAGCCTGTCTCTCCATCGCATTGACCAAGAAAGATTGCTCACAGAAGAATCCGTTCTCATCTTCCGCCCGAATTGTAAAGCCTTTCTCTCCAACTTCTTCCGGCGTCCACTCTATCGTACCGTCAATTTGCGCCTTTTCGCCATTCGCATCTACCAACCAATAAGTAATCTTGTCCTGTTCAGGATCACTTGCGTTGACAGAATAAGACCACTTCTCGCCGACATACGCAGGTCCCGCCGGCTTCGACTTGATTTCAGGCGGTCGCGAAATTATCGGTTTCGGGTTGACCGGCAACTCAAATTTTTGAGTTGACACATTTCCATTGTTATCATTTATCTTAACAATAATTGTCTGCCCCCCCGCAACAGTCGGCGTCCATTGCAACAAACCATTCCGATCAATCGTAACCCCAACATTCGCCGAAATCTCGTCAACCGAATAAACCAAAACATCGCCATCCGGATCATAAACATCAACCTGATACTGATACTTTGACCCAACTTGAGCATGTCCCGTCGGAATCGAAGTAATCACCGGCGGCAAGTTTTGCACAACTCTCTCCACAGCACTCAAGGTGAAAGATTGCTCCGTCCAATCACCGCGCTCATTCTCAACACGAATCGTAAACCGCTTCGTACCAGTTGCCGTCGGCTGCCATTGCAAAACACCGTCCTCAATCGGAGTCAACGTACCATTATCTTCGACGGCATAAATTTTGATCGCATAATTGTTGGGATCACTTGCGTCAATCTTATACGTCCACAGCTCGCCGACATACGCAGGTCCGAATGGCTCAGATGTTATTGCCGGCGGATAAGCAGCAACAGCTTTTGCTTGTGCCTGAATTGAGAACGATTGCGTTACGCCAATTTTATTTTGATCAATCAACTTAATTGTAATCGCCGCTTCACCAACACTGTCCGGCGTCCAGCTAATCGTGTTGCCCTCAATCGTAATTCCTCTTGCAATTGAAATTGTATCAAGTTCTAAATGATACGTTCCATCAATCAAATCCGTCGTAACTTCATAACACCACTTCTCACCAACAAACGCTGGTCCCTTCGGCGTTGAGGTGATTTGCGGAGGAACAAGATTTTCAGTTACGTTTAATATGAATGCTTGGTTTTCATAACCGCCGCGACCATCGTCAACTGTTATTATTACTTCATATTGACCGATTTTTTCCGGTGTCCACGAGAGGATTCCTGTTTTAGTATCAATGTTCAAACCATTTTTGATCGATACAGGATCAATTGAGTAATTCAAATTATCTCCATCGGCGTCGTTGGCGGCAAGCTTATATTGCCAAGGTTTACCGACAATAGGTGAAGTTATCGGGCATGAGTTGATCACAGGTTTTTGATTTTCGTCAAAAACACCAACATAGAAAATCAATGAATTAAAACAACCATAGCCATCATTTACAAACACAGTAATCGAATTCCATCCTAGTTGTTCCATAGTTGGTAACCAAAACAACTCACCGTTATTCGAATCAATAAAAACACCTTCGGGAGCATCACCCAAAGAAAAAATCAATTTATCATTTTCGGGATCAGTTGCCTGAATTTTTGTACGATAATAATTTCCAACATTTGCAAATTGTAACGGCACGGACATAATCGACGGAGCATGATTTACAGAAATCAAATAATTTGAAACATTGACCGCAAACTCCATAGTTGTTTTTCCGCCGCGTTGGTCTGTAACTAAAACCTTTATTTCGTAAATTTGAGAAGCTGCATCTAAAGGAACAGACCAATCAATTTTTCCCGTTCTGTGATCGATTACCATTCCGCTTGGCGGCTCAATAAGATGATAAGACAAAATATCACCTTCCGGATCGCTTGCCTGTACTTGCCACGAAACATTTCTACCTACGGCGACTTCGCTATCGTATATTTTTTCAATGATCGGCGTATTATTACCTGCGTTGCTGTCAGTAACATTGACAGTATAAGTCTGCTCATCAACACCGCCGCGTCCATCTTCAGCACGAACAGTAAAAGTGTAAGAGCCTGTTTGATTTGGATTCCATTTTATTGCGCCTGTTTGAGAATTGATTGTTGCGTCTTCAGGTGCAACCGGCATACTGTAAGTAATCAAATCACCATCAGGATCAATCGCTTGCAACAAATAAAAATGACCATTATTTACACGAACAGGAATTGACCCCAAAATTTCGCCCGTCACTTGGTTCGTAAACTGTAAATCAAAATAATCACTTGAACCATTTCCCGTAACTTCAACATTAAATACCGCAGTTTCGCCCGGATTTACGCCTATATTGACTCCGGTTGTATTTTTGACATTTACATCTTCCTTAGATGGGCTGACATCAATATCCATAGGTTGCGACGCCGTACCGCCAAGATTAGAAATAAAAATCGTCGTATCAAGAATATTATCACTTGCATCTGCGACAATGAAAGTTAATTTATGACCAGTACTGCCAGTTTCAAAAGTTTTCACAAAAGTTAAAACACCACTCTGAGGATCACTAGGATCATTCAAAAGAATACCATCTAATTCCGTTCCCACAACATATTGCATATTCGGATGATCAATATTGATTGGAAGCTCATTATATTTTGCAATATTTTCACCATCAATCAAAAGTCCAAATCCATCGATATAACTCGATCTCTGATATTCTGGATATTCATCTGAACCAAAAACAAGATTAAAAATTAGTGTATCATAACCAGGAAGCATATCAAAATAAATATCAAATTGTGTAACATCATAATGATTTGTTTTACCTGTAATTTGTGAGAGAATACCTCTTTGTTCCTCTGTTTGATAATTGCCGTATCCGAATGAATTTCCCTCGTTTATGCTATCCCCACTTCCATAGTCTGCAGCATTGCCCGATGACAGAACAATACCATATTGCCCCATTCCATAAGTTTCGTTATTGTTCACATAGTAACCAGTCGATACAACATCACCATAATAATTATCATTATAACTTTGACCCTGCAATTTTATATCATTAACTTTGATACCGGTTGTCCCGCCTGACAACAACATATTAAGTAATTTTTGTGCGTCTGTTTCATTGTAAACGACCATTTTATCGGGTTCGCCTTCAGGTAAAACTTCAATTGATGTTTGAACTGCGGCAATATCAATTTCAACAACCACATTAGCAATTTCACCCGCTGCAAGCTCTAAATCAATTGCGTTTGGATGAACCGTTCCAGCAGATTCATCAGCTTCACCTTGTAAAACATGATGCGTGCTTGGTTCAGTAACAATTATTGGCGGACGATTTGCTATGTCGGCATGGACGCCGATAATGTATTCTTGTAATGCGGTGCCGCCTTTGTTGTCATTGGTTTCGAGAATGACTGTAATTGTTTTGCCGATGAGCTCAACCGGCGGATTCCATGAGACTTTGCCGTCGGGTGTAACAATGATTTGGTGTGTTGCGTGATAGGCGTCGAGCGAAACTCCAGTGTCAGTTACAAAAGCACTAATCAGTTTAAATATGAGTTCGTCGCCGTCGGGGTCTGTTGCGTTTGCGTTGTAATGATAAATTGAACCGAAGAACGCTTCCGTTTCTGGGGTTGATGTGAAGTACGGCGGACGATTGATATTTTTTGTTACAGTTATTGTGAAAATTTGTTCATCATAAAGTCCCTCCGAGTCATAAACACGAATCATTACCGCATGAACGCCGATATCAGATTCATTTGTTTCCCATGTTATTTGTCCTGTTTTTTCGTTGACAATTAAGGCTTCGGGACCTGCGACTTTTTCGTAACGTAAAATATCTTTTTCTGGATCAATTGCGTTTGCGAGATGGATGTACTCGTTGCCCGCAGTGATTTCTGTATTCGCAGATTCATTCACGAATTTTGGAGCTTTGTTGACATGGGCAAAAACAATTAAGTCATAAGTGAATTGCACACGATCAGGATTCAAAAATTGCAAGTCCAACCCTTTGATGATTTCATTAGCTGTGAATGTGTAATCTTGCCCTGAAAACGCGAAATGTGAAACGTCGAAATAAACAATTCCGTCAGGTGTTGTCCCGTCGTAATTGACCGCCGAAACAGATGGGTCTGAAATATTTTTTATGCCGACAAGAATCGGTCCCCGAAATTCCCGATAACTTATATTTGTCAAGATCAAACCTGCACGGAGAATATTTTGTTTGTCGTTGAAAGTTGTTTGTTCGTATTCTATTTTGATGTTGGATGTGATGTCTTGAATGTGTGCAAAATCAATTTGTTGCCGAAGGTTTGCGTTTTCCTGCGGCGTCGTATTTGAAGTATTCGCAAATGGAGATTCAATAAAACTCAATACTGGATTAAGTTCTACAGAAGTTCGTGTGTCTGCGTCATTATTTACCAGCCTCACAATTAACGTTGCGCTAATTCCGGTTTCGAGATTCGACAGATCAAGAATAATCCGACCGGCGGCGGAATCGTATAAAACGCCTGATGCGAGAGTTGTTCCGGCATTTTCTGTAACGTTAATGTATCCATCGCGTGTTGTTTTGATCGTAGCAACAAGCGGCGTACCGTCGTTATCAACCAACGCAACTTCAAAAGCATCATTGATCAAGTTTTCACTTTGTCCATCAAATTGCAAATTGCGAATATCGAGAACAATTGCCCGATTCGAATTAGGTACATTAAACGTTGTGCGAAATTCTGTCAAGAAACGATCATCTTCGATCAATTTGATCCATTCGATTTGTGCGGCACGTACAAGAACATTGATTGAGTTTGCGTTCCAATTTCCGTCCTCGTCTGTTGCGATTGCGTTGATTTTGAAATTGCCTGCGTTTTTATAAATGTGTTTAACTTGCGAAGGATTGCCTTCGACAATCGACTTCGTTCCGTCGCCCCAATTGATCTCCCAAGACGTAATTGTGTCGTCTCCCGGATCGGCGTTGAATAGTTGTAACGAATATTCATCGTTTGGTTTCGACGTTGATTCGCCGCTAATTGTAAGCGTTGGTGCAACATTGCGGACAAGAATTTCTTTTGCGATTTCAATAATTTTCGTTACATTATTTTGTTCTTTGACCGCAATAATATTGATTGAAAAATTTTCATCGCCATCGGCATAAACATGCGCCGCTTTATTTAACGAGCCTTCAACGATTTCAGACTTACCGTCGCCCCAATTGATTTCCCATTGCAAAATTTTTGCGTTATTCGCATTGAGGTTGAGCGTATATTCACGTCCTTCAAAAATTTCAGGATCGCCCGAAACCCAAGGAACCGCGTGTTGAACAACTTCAACATCAACCGTGTTGGCGTTCCATGTTCCGTCCTCATCTGTTGCAGTTGCGGCAATTGTGAATTGACCTGATGACTTATAAATATGCGAAACATTTTGAGGATTGCCTTCAACAACAGATTGCGTTCCATCGCCCCAATCTATTGTCCAAGACGTAATCGTATCTTCACCTGGATCGCTGCTGGATAATTGTAACGAATATTCTTCATCCGGTTTTGTTGCCGCATTGCCGCTAATAACAAGTTCAGGGGCAACATTGCGTACAACAATCTCTTTCGTTAATTCAATTGCCAACTCTTCAATTTGATTCGGCGTTTGATTTCCGTTTACGATATCGCCGCCGCGATTGTTTTCAATATGTAAACAATCGGCGTAAAATTGATACATACCAGTTGCATAAGCTGTGCGAATTTTCCAGATAATTTCGTCAACTGAATATTTGAAATTCACATTCGGATTTGACGCATTCAAAAGAGCCGCCGCTGATTCCCGCCATAATGCTTTTATTCCGTTGCCGTACCAATCGCTTGGATTGTCAACACTATTCAACGCGTTCAAAAGCGTTCCCGCCGACCAACACGAGTAAACGCCGAAAGTAATCTCAAACGAATCTGCCGGATTGAAAATTGTCCATTGTGTCAAATTCGTTTTCCAGTAATCAGCAGAGAATCCCTCCGCAATATTGCTCGTATCGTTACGCGGAATTAACTGTTCTTTGATTGCGTTGACTGTAATTGTGAATTTATTATCGCCGTCGGCGTAAATGTGAGTAATTTGTGCAACAGAAATATCAACAACTTGTTTTTCACTGCCGTCGCCCCAATCGATTTCCCACCGCAAGATATCCGCATCGTTTTTGTGTAAGTCAAGAGTATATTCACGTCCTTCAAGAACTTCAGGATCGCCCGAAACCCACGGCGTTTTCACAAGAATCCTGATCGGCGGAATTACAACATTTATCGTTACAGAATTAGCTCGCCAAGTTCCATCCTCATCAGTTGCTGTTGCGGTTATTGTGTATTCGCCAACATTATCGTACACAAAACTTGTCTGCGGCGGATTGCCTTCAACAATTGTCTTTTGACCATTGCCCCAATCAATCTCCCAAGATGTAATCGTGTCAATTCCAGGATCAATACTGTCAAGATTCAAAACATAAACGGCGCCGGGTACAGACTCTGTTGAACCTGAAATTATAAGCTCTGGAGCAATATTGCGGACTGTGATTGTTTTTGTGAGATTGATTTCAACTTCGCTTTTTTGACCGGACGAAATTTTTCCGCCGTAACAATTCGCCGTTTTGAAAAGATTAGCGTAATAGTCAAATTGACCGGTCGAGTATGCCAGTTGCACGAATGAAACGACATTATTGTACGAGTAACAATAATTCACGCCCCAATGCGAAACGTTGAGCAACGCTGCGGTTGACTCGCGCCAAAATTCAGAAAGCGGATCATTGCCTGCACTTTTAAGCGACTGCATCAAAGAACCCGGACTTTGAAAATTGTTATAATTTTGCAACCCGAAAATTGACGTGTAATAATCATTCGACTGATAGAAACACCAATTAGAAGGATATTGTTTCCAGTACGAATATGTCAAACCTTCGCCTTGATTACTTGATGAATTTTTTGTTACGCTCTTGACCGCGGCAATACTGATTTCAAATGTTGCGTCTCCATCGGCGTAAAGATGTGTTGCGTTTGTTGCCGTGCCATCAACTGTTTCAATTGCGCTGCCGTCGCCCCAATTGATCTCCCAACGTAAAATATCCGCGTTATTATTGTGCAAGTCAAGAATGTAAGTTCGACCTTCAAAAATTTCAGGATCGCCCGAAACCCACGGCGTTCCTTTGGCAATTCCATTTTCCGTTACAGAAATTTGAACGTCTAAATTATTCGAATGCCATGTTCCGTCCTCGTCGGTTGCAGTTGCGGAGATTTTGAAATTACCGCCGTTTTTGTAAGTGTGCGAAACGGACGTCACGCCGCTTTTGATTGAAGATTGCGTGCCGTCGCCCCAATTTATTGTCCAAGATGTTATCGTATCATTTCCGACATCGGCGCTGAATAATTGTAACAAATATTCAGCACCGGCAACTGAACGCGATTCGCCTGAAATTCTAAGCGTTGGGGCGACGTTTTTAATGCAAAGAGTTTTTTGTAGATTTGTGATTTTTTCTTGACGTTGTTCACCTGCTCTGCCGGTATGAATATTGCCGCCGCGTGAATTTTCTGACTTGAGAATAGCTGCATACATTGCATATTGTCCAGACCAATACGCCATTTGAACCATCTCTTTGATTTCTTGTAACGAATATTTATACTCGATATTCGGATGAGAGGCGTTCAAGATCGCAGCAACAGATTCACGCCAAAGTTCCTTGACCGTGTTGCCGTAATAATCATACGCTTTATCGTTACAATTAATCGCATCAGACAACGTACCCGCTGGAACATAAGCCGGTACATTGAAAAATGACTCATAATTTGCGTTCAAATCAATTTGCCAATCGTCACTGTGAGACTTCCAATAGTTGACCGAAAAACCTTCCGTACCAAGATCAGTTGGCGGAATTATTATCTCTTCAACTGCTTTAACAGCAATATTATAAACTTCATCTCCATCGGCAAAAAAATGCGTTGCGCTTGTCGCTGTTCCGTCAATCGTTTCATTTATTCCGTCGCCCCAATTTATCTCCCAACGTAAAACGTTAACGTCATTCGAATTCAATTCAAGTTTGTATTGACCGCCTTCGCGCATTTCAGGATCACCGGAGATTGTCGGAGTTCCTTGCGGCGCACATGTTTCATTTTCAATATTTATCGTTGCGCTATTATTATTCGTATCGATATTATAAACCGCTTCGCCAGTTGATGTCTTTTCTGTTGTGTTGTTGAGAGTTAAGACAACTATTTCAGTCGATTCGTGTTGATAATCGCGGAGCGGATTGACGTCAAGAATGATTTCAGATTGACCAGCTTGAAATGTTGCCGAACCGCTGTATTTACAAGTATAAGGATTCCACGTCAATGTAATTCCATTATAGTCAATATTCGGATTGGCTGTTCCAAAAATCTCAAAATAAACCGTAAGCGTCTGCGAAAGATCACTCAAACCAGATCGTAAAATTTTGAACTCGCCGCTGTTAAGATTCGTTTCTGAAGCAAAAGCGTCGGTTGCAGTCACTGAAAGATTCCAGACATTATTTGATACCGGTTCTGCAACTTGTTCGTAAATATTTGCCGCGTCGGTAATTTTGATTTCAGCAGCAGAATCAGAACCAATCTTGTAAAACCCGTCTGAATTTGTCAAAGTCAAAACAACCGTCTCCGTCAATTCAGTCAACGAATCTTTTGACGGAGTTATTTTGATAATCGCTTGACGTTGACCGGCTTGTAGAGTTATGTTTCCAAGATATTTTCCTGTTTCAGAATCAAGAGCCGCATTGACTCCAGTGTAATCAGTATTCAAAACCGCCGTGCCTGAAATCTCAAAATAAACCGTAACAGGTTGACTTAAATCATCTGTTGCGGAACGTGAAATTGCAAACTCACCAGAGTTATTTCCGTCTTCGGAGGCGTATTGATCATTTATCGTAACGTTAATTGTCGGAATCAATGCTACTAAAGACGGCGGCGAATCAGGATCAATAATCTTAACAGAATCTTCGAGCTGAATAGCGGCAGCCGAATTTTGTGCAAGTGTATAAATCGGGTTACCGTCGTTGTCCGTTTCGTTTGTTGGGAGCAATGTCAGAATTATCGTTTCAATAATTTCCTGATCGGCGTCGGCAATCGGCGACACAATTAAACCATACTGTTTTTGACCGGCTTGAAATGTTATGCTCCCGCGATACATGTTTGTTTGCGAATCGTAAACCGCGTCTATTCCAATATAATCAACTCCCAGAATCGCAGTGCCTGAAACTTCAAAATCGACCGTCAAGGGTTGCGAAATATCATCGCTGTCAGATCGCGATATAACAAATTCTCCGGCATTGACGGCATTCTCGGAGGCAAAAGCGTCCGCCGCAACAACTCCGATTTGTTGCGTGTGTTTGACAACAACACCTGGTTCGCTTGATGTGTCAATTATAGTTTTGTCCTCAATCTGAATTGTTGCCGAATTCGCATTGTCTATCGCATAACTTGAATCGTTTGCAGACAGAATTGTCAAAACAACAGTTTCTGTTCCTTCGTCGAATTCGTCAACAAGCGGTGTTATTGATAAAGTAATGTGAGTTTGACCTGATTGAAAAGTCAAGCTGCCGTACCAAGTATCGTTTGCCGAATTATATTCCGCATCAACACCGGAAAAATCAAGATTGGACGATGCCGAACCGCTGATTTCAAAAAATATTGTTAGAGGTTGCGTCAAGTCCGTACTGCCCGCACGAACAATCACGAACTCGCCTGTATTTTGATTATTCTCCGACGCAAAACCGTCTGACGCAAAAACACCAACTCGCCAACATTGAGACGTATTATCCTCATCACCTGCATCAAGAATATTTATCGTTGCGCTATTGTTGCCGACGATTTTATAGTTGCCGTTATTACTTTCAAGAAGCGTCATCGGCAAGATTTCGTCATTTTCCAAAACACGATCAATCAATCCGAAAATTGGTAAATCAACATAGTTCTGACCGTCCGCAAAACTAATCGTTCCAGTTTGCGACGCAAGATCAAATATGCCGCCAAATTTGAAATCGGCGTTAAGCGTTGCGGTTGCTTTGGAATTGTCAAATTTGAATTTGACATCAAGACTGCCGGAATTATTGTTACGAAAAATCCGAACATAACCGGTCTCACCCTCAAGCGGATTCACAATCTCGCCAATCCAAACTTGCGTAATTGAATCAGAGTCAGAAATATTTATCGTTACGTTAAGTTCGCCAATGATAAAATAACTGTTAGCAGAATCCGCGTCACCTTGATGCAGACGAATCAAAATATTTTTGTCCGGTTCAACAAGATTATCATTGATCAGCTTAATCGTAATATCAACATACTCTTCACCAATACCAAAAGTAATATTGCCGGTATTTTGACCGTAAATCATTCCAGGCAATTTGTCAAAATCTTTGCCAAGAATAGCCGTACTTGCGTTGGCGTCGTACTCAAACGAAACAGTAAGAGGTTCTTCGGTGTTGCCGCGACGAAGCCGGATAAACGCATCTTGTTCGCCTTCAACTCCATGTTGAATTGTCTCAACAAAAATTGTTGTCGGACGATCATTATCTTTTATTGTTACAATTGCCTCGAAGCTCTCGTCGAGTTCATATTTACCGTTACCGGTTGTCAATATGATTCGGATAGTTTTGTCTTTTTCAATTTGAGTATTGTCCAAAACATTAATCGGAATATAAACAGAGCTTTCGCCAACTTTGAATGTAAACGCACCGAAAGTAGAACCGGCTTGCATGCCTGAAAGTTGTGTAAAATCTTTACCCATCACGGCTGTACTGCCGATTGAGTCAAGAATAAAGTTGAATGTTAGTTCTGCACGTGAATTGTCCCGATCAACACGAATATAACCATTGTCGCCGCCTTCTACCGCATTTTTAATTTCACCAATACGCAATACCGTCTTAACATCGTCGTCAAAAATAGAGACTTTAGCTGTATTACGTGATTCATCAATATCGTAGATTGTATTAACTCCGCCGACTGTTTCGTCGCCGTGAATTATTGTAACAGAAATAGTTCGCGTACCGTCAAGCAAAGAGTTGTCAATAACACGAATAGGAATATCAACAAAAGAAACGCCTTTGGCAAAAGTTACAAAACCTCTTTTTGTTTGGTTGGAGTTTGTACCTGGCAGATATTCATAATCAGTACCGATAACTGCGGTCGATAATACGTCTATTTCGTAACTAACACGCAACGAAGAATCAGCATTGTCGCGATAAATCCGAATGTATCCGTTTTCAATATCTTCAGTACCATCTTGCGACGAATCGATCCAGACCGTTGATTTCACATCGTTATCATGAATCAAAACCGTTGCAACATTGCGTTCAGAATCAAGTGAGTACGAAGGCAAATTTGACCCCGATACCGATTCCGGCGTAAGCGTAACAACAACTGATTCCAGCGTCTCAATCTGAAAATCATCAATTACAGGAACAACAATAATTGCCTTATCGCTACCTTGTTCAAATGTAATTTTACCGGAACGCGAGTTCCCCGCCGTACCTGTCAAATTTGAAAAATCATTATTACGAGTTGCTGTGCTAACAGAATCATCCAAACGATAACCAACTGTAACTTGATTATCCGTATTTAGACGCTTAAGAATAATTTGACCATCACGAACACCTTCAACCGCATCAATAACTGAATCAATCCAAACAAAAGATGTGTCATTGTCAATTACTTGCATCGACGCGCGGCGGGTTGATTCTGTAACAATATATTGCGAAACACCGTTAATCACCGGCGCATCTACAAGAAAAATTTCAAGCGTCTCCGTGTACTCCGCAATCGAATCATTATTTGAAACAACAACTATTTCAACAGTATCTTGACCAGCAGCAAAAGTTACCGTACCAACATAACCATAACGATAAGTTCCAGAAACCGAATCATAAAATTGTTGCCAGATACTCGTTCCTAATACAGAAAAATCCGTCTGCGACGCTGTGTTGGCATAAACTCCAAAACCAACCGTCAATTCTTTTGCCGTATCACTACGCGTTAAAATAAATTTACCGGACTCGCCGCCTTCTTGAGCATTGATCACTTCCGATATCGCTACTTCGGCTGATATTTCGTCGTCAATTATCGGCATTATCGCACGGCGAGTTGATTCCGAAAGGGTGTATTGTGATACCCCATTAACAACCGGCGCATCCGTAAGGAATAATTCCAACGTTTCACTCTGTTCGACAATAGAATCATTATTGGCAAAAATAACGATCTCAACAGTATCTTGACCTGCAACAAATGTTACCGTACCAACATAACCATAACGATAAGTTCCAGAAATCGAATCATAAAATTGTTGCCAGTTAGCTGAACCTAATACAGAAAAATCCGTCTGCGATGCGGTGTTGGCATAAACTCCAAAACCAACCGTCAATTCTTGTGCCGTATCACTACGCGTTAAAATAAATTTACCGGACTCGCCGCCTTCTTGAGCATTGATCACTTCGTTAATTTCAACCTGAGGATTCACATCGTCGTCTATTATATTGAGAGTTGCAGATGCACGCTCTGCATTGATAGTATAAGTCGAAGTATCTGTCGGGGGAATTAATGAAATCCTTAACAGCTTTGTCGGTTCTGGTAAAGAATTGTTGATTGGACTAACAACAAGATCAACAAATTGTTCTCCATCAACGAAGGTAATACTACCATTTAAACCATCAGTTGTAGTGCCAGATAAGAATTCAAAGTCTAATCCATTAACCGCAATTTCTATTAACGAATAACCATGACCCAATGAATCAATTGTGAATCCAACTGTTAATTCGCCAGTTGTATCTGTTCGTTCAATACGGAAATAACCATCGCGAACACCTTCAATCGCATCTTCAGAAGAGTCAAAACCTACGCCAGATAACATCTCACGAGGCTCAAGGGATTCCATTTGAAGTGAACGCTTGCGTGTATAGGGATCACTATAACCCGTCAAATATAACGATTTAATCTTATTAACAATCTGTCTCAAAAAAGATATTAAACTTGACATTTTAATACTTCACCTTAGTTGTTGCTTTTAATTCTAACAAATATCAATTGAATTATTGTTACGATTAATAATTGAACTAACCTAGTAAAGCATCATGCACCCCTAGAGACATCCTATCCTAACTAATCAAAAAAACAGATTGAGAGATTTATAGCTAATCATCAGGTGATAACGATAATACAAATTGAAAAATATACAACCCCTAAAATACCATAAATATGAAAAAAATAAAAAACACTTTTGGAACTTGCAATAAATTCAAGCATTCTATCAATATTATATGCTTTAGAATTGGAATCAAGAATCATAATTTTTGTTTTAACCTCTGTTTCCGTATAAAATGATTCAAATTCACGAGTGTAATCCCCTAAACTATTAGCTGTTGTAAAACGCGGCAATCCCTTTTGGTTATCCGTTAATGCGTGAATTAATTCTTTTCTGATTTTTCATATTCTCCGGCAATAATATATTCTATGGCTCTCCCTCTAATGTTCACGTTTTCGATTAACGATGCAATAAGAATAACATCATGATATTTTTTTACTCTTTCATCCAATTCATTTTTTAATACATTATAATTCGCCAGATTTAGAAAAACGAACAGCACGCTCGGAACCATTAAAACTCCCCTTAATATTTGTTAATGATAATTCATGTGAGGAATGGCTTATCTTTTTCAAAAAAGTACTATTGCTTAATAAAAGTTCATTTTCACTCTGACGAACCACGCATACAAAAAAACGGTTTTGAATCATATTTTTTGTAAATTAGAAAGCGCAAGAACTGTATTACTAAAACTACCAGATTTTGCTTGGTTAAATCGAATTGCAAAAACATCACAATAATAAACAGATCGATTTTTTGTCAGATTAATCTTTTTGCGACTAATGATGTCAAACTGGTTTTGTCATTGATTCCATTATATTGTGTAATAAATTCAATCAACCCAAAAATAATCTTATTCATAATAGTATCCTCAGCTAAAAAAGCGATTTGAGAGAGTTATCTTTTTTTTTCTGCCATTTTTTTCTGTTCATTTAACTGTAAATTCAAAGTATTCCGTTCCCAGAAAACACCATTGGAATATCCTTGAATGGTTTTGTTGGTTTCAGCAATTGAGAGACGTTTTTCTGTCAACAAACAATATTCTTCATTTTTTTCAATTCCGATATATTGTCTGCCGAGTTTTTTAGCAACCACTGAAGTTGTTCCTGAACCCAGAAAAGGATCGAAAATAATTCCGTTTTCAGGACAACTTGCAAGAATGAGTTTGGCAATCAATTTTTCAGGTTTTTGCGTTGGATGATCAGTGTTTTCTGGCATAGACCAATACGGTATGGAAATATCGTCCCAAAAATTACTCGGATGTGTCAAACGAAAATTTCCGTCATCCGTTTCCTCCCAATCTTTGGGTTGCCCGTTTTTACGGTAGGGCGCAATTACTTTTCGTTTTTGTTTTACTGCATCCACATTAAAATAATAATCGTTGCTCATTGTACCGAACCAGATGTCTTCCATTGCGTTTTTCCAGTTGGTTTTCGCACCACGCCCTTTTTCACGCTGCCATGTAATTCTGTTTCGAATAATAGTATATGCCTTCATAATCTGGTATAAACAAAACGTACTCTTCCAATCACCACAAATGTAAACAGACGTACTAGGTTTCAAAACTTTAATAACTTTCGGAAACCAACTCTTCAAATATTCCAGATAGATTTCATCATCTGTTTTTGAAAATTGGAATCCATTGAAATTTTTGTCAAGGTTATAAGGCGGATCAATAATCAGCAAATCGACAAAAGCAACCGGCAACCAATCAAGAACATTCATCACGTCATCGCATATTGTTTTATTGATGATTTGTTTCAATGTCAACGAGGTTTGAGGATAAACCAATTGCTTTTTGTAACGTTTTCGTTCTTCGTCCGTAATTGTCAAAGTCCTGTTTCGGGACGCACGATTAGTTGTTGTCATAATTTTGTATAAAAGTTAATATTGTACTTGTAAATTATGTTTTGTATGAACACTACCGCGTGCCAATACTTAAAAAATCTAACAAGTTTCACAAGTTGTTAAAAATTAAATCAGAATCTTTTAAGAGCAGAAATATAGTAAGTTATTTTTAGTTATTTAATTTTGAACAAACGCGTTGTTATTTTTTCTATCGCAATTTTCTGTTATGCCAGATGTACTTGTTGTTCTGAGGTTTTTCTTGATTGTAGATCGACGGGGTTGGTTAGACCTAGTGCGGCTCGGTATCCATCGGAATGAAAATGTTGCACTTATTCTTGAAATAACAATAATTGTGAAGTTCTCTTTTTTTTCAAACGTTTTTGTTTTGGCTTAAAATTCAAAACGAGTGCTTCAAGCATTGCGGAACAGTTGGATTCTTTTGCTCCGACATGATAAAATGTTCCTTTATAATAACGTAAAAATGTTTCCACAATGATTTCAATGTTACATTTTAGATTGGTAAACGTATTGAAACTTTTCCTAGTGTTCATAGGCTGGTGCTGGAAGCCTGCGAGCAAAAACTTGCGATCTGATTCAAATTATTTCGAGCCATTCTACGGCGGTATAAGAAAAACACAAGAGAGAGTTTTAGATGTAAACGATATAACTTTTCATAATATTTCAGCGGATTTAGTGTTTCGAGTTAATGTAACTATTCAGTTGCGGGCTTCAATTGTTTAAGAAAAAGTGGGTGGTTAGTGGATAGGAACTAAGCAGACTAAAACGCAACGTTCTAAAATAAACAACCCTTATTTATCCAATTTCCATTAGTAGCAGACAACGCCCTAAAAAATGCGTCTTATGCTCCTATTCTTTCGATGGTGAATTTAAGACAAAAATATATACTTGGAACGCGGGCGTCTCACCTGCCGTAACAAAATAACGTTCCATAGTTTCATGCAAGCGGTACACCTGCGTTCCTAAAACTTTCAGGGTGTATTAAACTCAAATAAAACATAACGGCATAAGGGCGCGTTTGGGGAGAGGGGGAAATTTTGGCTACTAATGGTAATTTGACAAATAAGGGTTGGAATATTAGAGCCGTTCGGAAAATTATGTTGTTCCGCGCGGCATTATTGGGCTTGGGTAACAGAATTGTTGACGATATAAACATACGAGTGAATAGTTAGTTGTCCCTAAAAAAGTCTTTTTGTTGTTTTAATGGTAGCCAACTTGTTCGCGGCGAGTTCGTTTGAGCATCTGAATGGGTACACCTTGTC
>JAITDV010000372.1 GCA_031282385.1 Planctomycetaceae bacterium
TTTGCGCATAACGCCGCGATTGCTCTTTTCCATCAAGCGGAATTTTACTTTCACTTTTTGCCTCCAACACAAGAATCGGATAACCTTGATCATCAAGCAACGTGAAATCGACAAAGCCATTTTTTTGACTTTCAAAGTCATTGCCCAAAGCGTCAATTATTTTTTTCGTCGGTTTCACAAGTTTCACATTCTGCTCAAGTTCAATATTGGCTTTACCGTTTTCGTCATCAAAAAATCTCCAACCCGCTTTTTCAAGCAGTTTATTGATTTTTATTCTTGCCTTTGCTTCTTTGGAAATTGTCATAAATTAAGTTCAATAAAATGATACTAAAATGATTTTTGAAAACTAGGAATCGTTTAAAATTTTCCATCTGCTGATTCCGCGTTCTTTGTCGTCGAACTCTGCTCCGATTTTTACTAACTCAGCAATTGCCAATCCGTCAAAAAATTCCTTTTGCCCAAGCAAATAAGCCTTGAGCGTCGAAAGAAAAAGACTCTTGCCAAAATGGCGCGGGCGACTGAGAAAATAAGAGACCGGCAATTTGATCAAGTTATACAAGTATTGCGTCTTGTCAACATAAACATTTTCACCCAATCGCAACTTCTCAAAATCCTGCACTCCAACAGGTAACTTTCTACCAGATAACATCAAGTTTTCCCTTTCATGTTTTTATTGCTACAAAAAGTTAATTCATGAGGTATTTTTCTGTGTGAATTGTTTATTGCTTCAGGGAACTCCTAAAAACTCATTTTGTCCACGAATCTTCACGAAAGATTACGAATTAAATAAGTTGTGCAAATTTGTGTCAATTCGTGGATAAAATAAGTTTATTGTCTAAACTTGTCAATCCTGAAAAATTTGATAATTCTGCAAAAAATAGGTTTTTAGAAGTTGCCTTTCCCTCAATCCATAATGAATAGATTTTAGATTTTCTACTTCATTCCTTTTTCTAGTTCTTTTGCGAATGCTTTTGGCGAAAGAGGATTACCAGTGGCTTGTTTTACGAACTCTTGCCAGTCATATTTTGATCCAGGGTAAAAAACTTTTTGTTTTAAGATTGCACCAAGCCGCGGATCGTCATTCTCAAAAAACTTGCCCAACGACTCCCTCAACTGCGATGCAAAAAGCTCGCCCAACATGTAATTATGATAATAAACCGGCGCAATCACAAAATGCGGTTTCGACGCCCAATCACCTTTGTTACGTCCTTTTGGCCGCTTGAGCAACTGATATTTTTCCACAATGTCCCACCACAATTTTTTCAAATCTGCATCTGGATTCTCGTACAACGCTTTCTCAAAATACAACATCACAAGCGTCCAACGACAAAAAATCAATTGTTCTCTTACCCGTTGTTTTCGTAAAGCATCCGCCGCCGTATTTGCCGCTTTTTTGTCAACACCGGCAAATTTTATCATCCACTTCGGATCACGAGCCTTTGCCCCAAACATCATTGCAATTCCTTCCGTTGTGAAAATATGCGCCTCCGCCCGCAAATTAAACGGCAACCTCCGATCAATCCCAAGAGAATAAACCCCATGACCGCCCTCATGCAAAATCGTATCCATCCATTCATCCGTCGGCTTGACATTGCAAAGATTCCTAACATCACCCAACGTGTCAATATCAATACTAAACGCATGTTGATTTTTGCCTTCACGATCATACATATCACTCCGCGCCAACACCTTGTCATACGGAAGACCAATATGCCGATAATACCTCACCGCAATATCAACCAACTCTTCACGTTTTTTGTTTTTATAAAAGTCATTCGGATTAACTTCTTTTGACGGCGGCGCCTGTTGGAAAAACGGATTGTCATAATGCCAAGGCATAAGTTTGTCCGCAGCAACCCTGAATTTCTCCGCAAGCTCCGCATCCAACTCTCGTTTCGCCTGAACAAAAAACGGCGTCGTCATACGCTCCAACTCTTCAAATATCCCAACCAAAACATCCGGATCATAATCTTGAAAAACTACTTGCATCTGCCAATAATTCGTAAACCCAAGTTTTTTAGCCGCCTCATTACGCACTTTGGCAAGCTCAATCACTAACTTGTCAACTTCATCGCCAACTTGCTTCAACGCCTCCCATATTTTTTGACGTTTTTCCGAATTCGTTTCTTTTTCAAGAAGTTCCAGAAGATCGTTGTTTGTGTAATTCTTGCCGTCTAATTTTCCGCGTTGGTTTTGGAAGATCATCTCAATCTTCGATGACTGCTCCAACATCCGCTTCTGTAACTCTTCCGGTAATTGATATTGTCTGAACGCAAGCTCCATTCGATCAACCGCACGTTTATCAATTGCCGATAACCCTTTCGCCTTTTCCCGCAATTCTTTGATTTCATTATATTTTGCCGAATCGTTATGAAATTTTGCATAATTCAATTTCGCCGCCGCAGAACGGGCAAACGCTTCTTCTTTACCTGTTGTCATCGCGTTCCATTCGGCTAACGCAGATTCTTTGAATAATTTCAAAGCATCCTTTTGATAAAGGTTAAGAATTGATTTAAGTTTTACAGCTTCCGCGTTCATCTTTTTCTCATTAACAGTATTGGACAACCTACGCCCCAAAATTTGAGCCTGAATATCAGACACAAAAAAAAGAGCAAATAAAACAGACACACCCACAAAAAGATTTCTTCTCTTCATTATTTTTCTATCTCCAAACAAATGATTGTTAAATTGTTCACTATATTATAGTGAACACTTGTTAAACTGTTCACACTTCAAATTTCCAATAAGCACGCAGCCAAAAATTCAAATGTGAACAGTTTGCAGTTTGAAATCACACGAGGTGAGGATTGTATCGAAATTTTGTTCGATGACAATTGTTTTGTGAAATAAGGTCAAAAAAATTTTTTTAAGTAACATTGTGAAATTTTTTTGATTGACTGTGAGTTTAGGCAGTTTGTGTGAAGATTGCTTTTAATAATAGAGGAATAATTGCTAAAAATAGGCGTTATTTTTTACTCAATTTATCTTTTTTGTTTTATCGTCAAGTTAAACCATTTACAAAAAAGCTATTAGCAAACTCAAGAGTGTGCTTAATAGAGTCGATACTATGACTGACCCTGAAAAAACACAAGGCGTGTCGGGGGGCACGTTCAGGGATTAGTCAGCAGCCGATTGTTTGAAACTGGGTCGAATGGCGACCCGTCGGGACTGACATGAGTAACCAGTAGTCCCCCAAAAGAAAGCAATGTTCATACGTTACTATTTTTTTACGTGTGTAAGTTCTTTCTTGGCGGACAAACCACAATGAGGAGAGTTTATCTAATGAAATTCAGAATTATGATGGCAACGCTGGTCGTCACCCTTCTGATGGGCGCGCGGATTTATGCAAGTGATTGCGATCCATGTGAAGCCATTGATGCGTGCGGCGACACTCACAAGTCTTGCGACCTTTTTGCCGGTCTTAAGAAACTTGTGAAAAATTGTACACCATGCGATCAAGCTGCCGATTGCGGCGCGGAGGGAGTAGTTGCTTGCTCTCCGTGTGAAGAAGCGGCAGCGGCTGATCCTTGCGGTGAAGTTAATTGTGACGATTTTTGCAAAGGGCATAGGTTCACGTTTGGAAAGCGGCTCCGTAGTTTCTTTTCAATTAAACCAGTATGCAATCCTTGCGATGAAGCGGCTGACTGTGATCCTTGCGGAGAGGCTGCAGATAATGCAGACTGTGGCGGTTGCGACGATGGTTGCGGAAACGATTGTGCTTTTGAGTACCGTCCGTTCTCGCTTCGACGGTTCATCAAACGTATCAGTCTTGCAGGGAGATGCAACGATGGTTGCACGGATCCTTGCGGAGAAGCAGGTGATTGTGGAACGACCGATGATTGTTCACCGTGTGAAAGCTCTTGCGATGGATATCGTCCGATAAGGCTTGGCAGACTTGTTGATCTTCCACGTCGAAGTTTGAAGAGATTTTTTGACGGTTTCCGTGTTGGTTCGTGCGAAACAGGTTGCAATCCGTGTGATCCCGCCTGCGACGACCCTTGCGGTTCAATTACAACTGATTCCGCAGTTCCGGCAACAGGGAAATAGTTACAACAAACACACTATTAGGATTAATCATTCAAAAAACCTTATGTCGCTTGTCCTATTAGGATGAACCGACTGTGTTAGGAAAAATTTTCAAGTGTGAATGTTTTAAGTTGAACTTATTGCTACAAAAAATTTTGGTAGAAGAGCACCGGTTTTGCTCAAAGGCGAATAATGCTGACTTGCCTGTAATATAAGAAGAACCTGTCACCGGTTAACAAACCAGTGGCAGGTTTTTTTTATTCTTACAATGTTGATTGTACTATGAATTGTGTTGTTCAAGACTGCAAAAGCATAGCAATTATTCCATTCAAAAGTTATATTCCAAAGAAGTGATGCAATTATTCTGTATTTTTATATGTTTTATCGAGAGATTTTAAGCGTCTAAATTCTTGTTGCAATAAATATATTACTAAGATGAAAGTACCTATGTCACAAATTGGTATTGCGTACCAAATTCCGTCCAACCCGTTTCCTCCCAATAAGCCCTCGAAAATCCACGGTAAAACAATAAGCAACGGAATAAATAATACGGCTTGCCGAATCAAAGTTAATAGTATAGCGATTTTGGGTTGTCCGTTTGACTGGAAATAACCTGTCATTACGATTATTATTCCAGCCAACGGAAGTGTACAAACGAATATTTTGACGGCATGAATTGCCAAGCTGATCATTTCTGCGTTTGTTGATTTCGATATATCTGCAAACGGCGCAAGAATAATATGCGGAAAAGTGAAAAGTATAAAAACACAGACAAACGTAAATATTGTTACGCTAAATACAGCTAACTTCAATGTATCGGCAACACGATTAAATTTTCTTGCGCCGACATTGTAACCGACAATTGGTTGTACTCCCTGATTCAATCCTATAATTGTAAGATACACGCACATTGAAACAATAAACACAATCCCAAATGCACCTACGGCAATATGACCTCCGCCTTCTATACCGTGTATATCGCCGAATTTATTTCCGTAAAACATAAGTTGATTCATTTGCAACGCTTGTAAAATACAAGCTACGGCTTGCATAATAAACGGCGGCAAACCGAGTACGAATACCTCATTTGCCAACTTGAAATCTATACGGAAATATTTCAAACGCCATTTGAGAACGGTGTTGCCCGAAACGTAATGAAACGCAACCCAACAGGTTGAGAAAAATTGAGATAACACAGTTGCGTAAGCTGCACCCCAGATTTCTGTTCGGAATTGAATTAGAAAAAGCCAGTCAAAAAATATATTGAGCAATGCCGCGATTAGAATTGTTATCATTGCAATTCGAGGTTTACCTTCACCGCGTAGGAAACCATTTACGCCAAATGACATCTCATGAAAGAATGCACCGCAAACCATTACCGAAAGGTACTCTTTTGCGTAAGGCATTACGGCGTCGTCCGCGCCAAAAAAACGCAAAAGCGGCTCGCCTGCAAGCAAACCAAAAAACATAAAACAAACGCCAAGCAATATAAAAAGAACTATTGATTGACCAATAATCCGCTCCGCTTCGTCGTAACGCCTTTCGCCAAGACGAATCGAAAGAAGCGTATTAGAACCAATTCCAATCGTCATGCCAAATGCAAGCATCAACGTAAATATTGGAATTGTAATTGTTACAGCAGCTATTCCCTCTGTACCAAGCGTTTGACCGACAAATATACGATTTATTATTCCATGCGACGCGGTTACAAGTGTTGCGGCTATCGAAGGAATCGAAAACCCCGCAAGAAGAATCACTATAGACCGCTCGCCTAATTGACGAGTTTTCATTTCAAAAAATTTGCACAAAAATAAATTAAAAAAACAGTGGATTTGTGGGGAGCGGATAAGAAGGGCAGGGGGATAATGCTACTATAATGTGTTTATTTGCGTATTTTTTCGCTGGATTGATTTTTAAAAATTGCCTTTTTTGCAAAATTGATATATTTTTCTTTAATTGGTATTCCGCTAATTTTGGGATTTCGTTATTATTCCTCTGGATTTCGTTATGCCAATTTCCTCTTTGTTGTAAAGAGTTCTTAACCAACAACGATGATTTTTTTATGTTATCGAATAATCAGAATTCTTGCAAGAGCAATTTGTCCGAACTTCCGAGCCGTTCCGACCAATAAGGCAGGCGGTTACTGTGTTGCGTTGCTATACTGCTAGTATTATAAATTACGCTATTGAGTCCCCAATTTATAGTACGAACAGTATAATTCTTGATTCTTTGTTTTCCCCCTCCCTTTGCGATATTGATTGGTATGGTATGATTTCCGCCTTAGTGTTTTTGACTTGGCTGGGCAAATAATATATTGAACACATATTAAAATTCGGTTGCGCAAAGGTATTTCGAGCCGGCTTTCATAGAAATAAGCAGGCGGCGGCAAAGGAAAATTAAAGTGTGAACAGTTTAAAATAATATTTTTAGTAATACCTCAAAAAAATTGGAGCTTAATTGTGTACGATTCAATTGCTGTAGTTGGAGCAACCGGTGCGGTTGGAACAATAATTCTTGACCTGCTTGATAAACGCGGTTTCCCATTTAAGAAAATTAAATTTCTTGCGTCCAAGCGTAGTGCAGGCACAAAAATAAAATTTAAAGACAAGGAATATCTTGTTAAGGAACTTTTGCCGTCTGCATTTGACGATGTGGAGCTTGCGATTTCGAGTACGCCTGATGAGGTTGCGCGGGATTTTATTCCCGAAGCGACCAAACGCGGGACATTGGTAATCGACGAAAGCGGATACTGGCGTATGGACAACGAAGTTCCGCTGATTATCCCCGAAGTCAACGGAAACGCGATTAAAGATGTTTCCAAGGGCATCATCGCCAGCCCAAATTGCTCAACAACACAAATGGTAGTTGCACTAAAACCGTTGCACGATTACGGCATAGTTAGACGTGTAGTTGTCAGCACTTATCAAGCCGTCAGCGGCGCCGGACTTGTCGGTACCCGCGATTTAGAAAACGGCAGCCGTGCGGCATTGGACGGGCAAAGTTACAACTACGAATGCTTCCCTCATCCTATTGCCTTTAACTGTATTCCGCAAATCGGTTCATTCAAATCGTCCGGCTACACTTCCGAAGAACTCAAACTGGTGTACGAAACCCGCAAAATTCTCGGTGATGACACAATCAAAGTTTGTCCGACGGCAGTACGAATCCCTGTTGCGAATTGCCACAGTGAAAGTATTCTTGTAGAAACAGAAAAGAAAATCACGCCAGACCTTGCCAAAGAACTTTTCAAAAAAATGCCCGGCGTAATTGTAATTGATGAACCTGCAGAAAAAAAATACCCTTTGCCCAATATCTGCTCCGGACGTGACGAAGTTTTCGTTGGACGAATAAGGGAAGATATTTCAAGCGAAAACAGTCTGACTTTTTGGTGCGTCAGCGATAACCTAAGAAAAGGCGCAGCAACAAACGCCGTACAAATTGCCGAATTAGTTTGTGAAAACAACCTAAAATTTATAATTGGTCAACAACGGGATGTCTGCCCTCCACAACAAGATAATGTAGTTACACACTGTAATAACCCAATATAAAAGTAAACAACCCTTATTTATCAAATTCCATTAGCAGCTAAAATTTCTCCACAATGCGTCCTTATGCCATTATATTTTGTTCAAATTTTAATATACTGCTCGTACTATAGTTTGCGTAATTCAAGAGCGTAAAAGCCTGCTTTCCGATAAGTAAGCAGGCGACGGTAAGATAAATTTAAAGTGTGAACAGTTTAAAATATGCTAATAATTCTTGAATATTAGTTATTTTCTTACCCTGTGCTTGTAATATAAAAGAACATGGTTATAATGCCGATCATGTTTAGTTTTGCTTGTGTTTTGTTTGTGCCGGAGTTTGTAAAATTAGATTAAATTGTGAAGATCAACGGTATATTTGATACAGATAAGAATTAAGAAATTCGTTGGTCTGATGGCGTAAAAAATGGAAATCAGATATTTAGAGATTGGTTTCCGATTGTTTGAGATTAAGGGATCACTTCGTTTATTGTGGAGTAAAAAAATGTCTATTCTTGCAGAAATGTTTTTCTATGTTTGTTCACAAGATTTAATGACCGTTTTGATGTATTCGGTTTTTGCAATATTGCCGATAGTTGGTATTGCTGCAACCGGTAATTTGTCGAGCGGTTGTTCTTGTGCAAATAGTCCTGACGGCGGCGGTAACGATGAGCCTCGCGATATTGAACCTTTGAAGAAACGAGTTACAGAACTGGAAAGTATGTCCGTACGCTCAATTGAACAAAATGAAGAATTGTCCGATATATATATCGAGCTTGCAAATGTTGCGTATGACGAATGTGAAGCTATTGAAACAATAGTTATGTTGCTCAACCGCGCAGAAAAAATATTGAAAAGCACTCTCGCGCAAGGAGAAGATACCGAAATCAGACGCAGACTCGGCAACGTTTATTTGCATCGTGCAGTTACGTACAACGATTTCGATGAACTTGACCTCGCAATTGATTCTTACAACACCGCATTGGCAACATTCAAACCGCTAGACGAATCAGGCGACGGCGAAGCAAAATATGATATTGCCGGAATACAACTCAATCGCGGCACAATTTATCACGAAAAAGGCGAATTTCTCAAAGCTAAAACTGAATTCGATGAATCTTTTCTTGCGTTCCGTGCAGTTGAAAAGATAAGTGATCTCGATACCCGTTATTTCATGGCGAAAGTCAGTATTGCACAAGGTACGTTGTTTCGGGATATGGGAGAACCGCTTGAGAAAGTAGTAGATGCGTATAATCGGGCAATGCGGTTGTTGGTTGAATTGATTGATATAGGTCAAATGGAACATGAACGCGAGTTGGCAAACGTACTGATGGATCGTTGCACGGCGACTTATGAATCTTACAGACTTTACAAATTTGAATCCGAAACAGAAAGAATAAATAAAATCGGC
Organism: Planctomycetaceae bacterium; assembly: GCA_031282385.1. Lineage (GTDB taxonomy): Bacteria > Planctomycetota > Planctomycetia > Pirellulales > Thermoguttaceae > WRKP01. The sequence continues at coordinate 8,959 of JAITDV010000372.1, forward strand.
GACGTCCTAATTGATGTAGGACGCGGCATCGAAATTCTTGACCGAATTGTTAAAGCAGACCCGCAATTCGACAGCCGTATAGACTTGTTCAACGCAATCACAACAGAAGGCTCAATACTTCTTGATATTGACAACTTCGAGGAAGCTATTAAGGCATTCGATAGGGCAATAAATGAATTTGCAGAATTTGCGGATGCAGATGATCCGGTTTTGTTATTACATTTCTCGTCGGCGTTGGCAAATCGCGCAATTTGCTTGGTAAAAACAAATAAATTTGACGACGCGTTAATAGATTCCAGCGAAAGTATAAAAGTTTTAGAAAAAGTACAAAATGCCGATTTAGGATTAGATGACGAAGAAAAAGATTTATTCCAACTACAAATGATATCGTACTACGCAAACCGCTCAAATATTTTCAAAGCTATCGGCAACAAAAACGAAGCCGCTAAAGATTACGAAAACGGAATCCGTATAATTGAAAAACTCAAAAAAGATTTCGGTGAAGAATTGAGCAGCATTTCAGAAACATATAAGACTTTAAAAGAACAAATTGATGATTTATCGGATAAATAATAGAAACAAATTCCTCTAAAAATATTAAAAATATAATCATATCATTTCACCTGAATTAAGATTCGAGTGAAATGATATTTTTTTCTACTCTGATTTTTGCGGGAATTTTAAACTGTTCACACTTTAAATTTCTTTTACCTTCGCCTGCTTACCTATCGGAAAGCAGGCTTTTACGCTCTTGAGTCGCGCGATTTATAGTACCAAATGACTTTTTCAGGGACAACTATCTCCTAACATTTAATTCTTGAAAGATTATATTTTCTTTAGCTCTCTCATTAGCAAGTTTATTGACATTGCGTAATTTCTAATTGCGTCTGCGTAGTTTTTATTTTTTAGTGCGAGTATTGCTTTTTGTTCGGTGTTATTGGCTTCTTTGGAAGAGATTTTTATTGATTTACTATTTATTGCCTGTTTTACTTCCGCCAACATTTGCGCCAAAGAATTTGTAAGTTTTTCTTCGGGTTGGCAAAACGAACTTGTGTATGGCGCTTTGCCGTGAATTTCAGTGTTGACAAATGTCGCGTTGCCGAACAAATACGATTTTGCAGAAACAAAAAACCAAACAGCAACAACCGCCGCAACAAAACCAAACACACCTCCAAGAATAAAATTACCCAGAAACGACGCCGTCAAAAATATTGTTGTCAGAATTATTGTAACGCAAATAAGTATTTTGGATTGTGTCGGCATTTTCATACCTTCGTCAACTTCTTGTTCGGTTGCGTCGTCTCTTGTTGTTTGTACAATAACGATTGTAGTGTTATCTGGTCCGCCGCGCAAGTTGGTGATGTTTATCAATGTTTCCGCAGCAAGGTCTGGCGGAAATACCGTTACAATTTCGCCTATTTCGTAATCTTTGACTTGACCTGTTAAACCGTCGCTGCACGAAAGAAATATATCGCCAACCATAATCTGATGCGGTCCTTCTATATCGACTTGTAGATTTTCTATCGGTCCCAATGAACGTGTAATTTGATTTTTTGGAATATGACTAGGCGGACAATCGTATGGCAACTTGCTCAATTCACAAATTTCCCAAACAAGACTATGATCAAATGTCATTTGCTCAATACGGTTTGTCCGAATACGATAGACTCTTGAATCGCCGACGTGTGCGATAATAATTCCTTGCGGCGTTAATGCGAATGCGTCGCAGGTGGTTCCCATATCGTGAAAAACATCTTCACGGCGGCTTCTTTCACGAATGCGATTGTGTGCGTCCATAATTGCGTGTTCGAGAGCTTTGACCGGCGTTTCATTAGTTCGTTTAAGGTAGCTTTGCATGACAATATCAACCGCCATTTTGCTCGCCACCTCACCCGCCGCATGCGCTCCCATCCCATCCGCAACAACAAAAAGATGACCGCGTGTAAGCCATTGTTGCAATGTACGCGCAATCCTGAATCCATAAGAATCTTGATTATTAGAACGGCGCATACCTATATCCGATTTATACGCATAACAAATACTTTTTTTCCAATAAGGAATATTTTCCATTGGTAATATTAAAATTTAAATTAAAAAAAACACCAACACAAAAAAATTAAACAACTCCGATAATACTGTTCGTACTATGAATTGCGATCTTGAGTCTCGCCATTTACATGGCGATCAGTATATTTCCATCGTCGGTGTATCCACCAATATTGTTCAGGATTTTTTCTTATACCGTCTTCCAGTTTTTTTGTGAACCATTGGGTAACATCTTTTACGTTTTTTATATATGGCGGCAAATTTGACGGGTCTAGTACGGAAGTAACATAAATATCAAATTTTAACGGTTCAAAATCACCCTCTTCATTTTGTCGTCTCAAAGAATAGCAGATTACTATTGGCGCGTTGTATTTGAGAGCCAGCAATCCGATAGCTTTGAATGTTGAGGCGGGTTTGCCGAAGAAATCGACCATGTATCCTTTTTGTCCTGCAGATTGATCGACCAGCAGCGCCATCAATCCGTTTTGATGTAGAATTTTGATAATATCGTCGGAGGCTCCGTTTTTGGGTATTATGAATTGACCGGTTGATTCGCGGAATTTTTTGATGTAGGCATTCAAATAAGGATTGTCGAGAGGTCGGGCAACAGTATGAGATGGATACGTCAACACTCCAAGCGTAAAACCGCCTATCTCAAAATTGCCAAAATGCCCGGTAACAATTATCACGGGACGTTCCTGATTCAAAACACTCATTAAAGGATTCACTCCAAAAAAACGAATATGACGCCGCCAATTTAAGTCCCGTATCTTTCTACCCACAAGCGAAACCTCTATTCCCATCAAAAACAAATGTTCCCACATTTTGAGGATAATTTTTTGCCGTTCCTCCGACGACAATTCGGGAAAAGCTATCTGCAAATTTTCATTGAGCAACCGCCGCCGAATCGGAATCACAAACGTAAAAAACTTTGCTAACTCCCGCGCAACCACACAACCCGATTCCAAACTAATTGATTGCAAAATACAAAAAATAACGCGAACCAAAATATAAACCAAAAAATTAAATACCAATTTATTCTCCAATTTCAAAATCAAAATTCCACCAAAACAAAATCCAACAAAATTACTTCAAACTGTTTACACTTTAAATTTCGTTTATTGCCCGTTCGGAAAACAGTTTTCTACGTTATTGAGTCAAGCAATTTATAGTACAATCAGTATCATAGTACGATCAGTATAATCGAAACAAACTTGCAATGAAAGATCGCCTATTCAATTCAGAAAAATCAATTTCTCTAATTCGTATTGACAAGCAAACGAGGGTAATTATAATCCGCGTTATTCATTGGCGATTTGAAGCCTTTGAAATATACTTTTGTATTAACACTTTAAATTTTTGGTTTCTTTTTTTAGAAAGCATAAAGCGGATTTAGGAACATGACAAGTATGAACACTAGATTAAAAAACGAAATTTAAAGTGTGATGATGAGTATAACTTTTGTTGGCAATTTTATTCGGCACTATAGAAAATTCTATGGTAAACATACAATTGCCTGAATTTCTTTTTGTCCTCTAACCCAAAGCTAAAAACATGAAAATTTTCAGACTGCTTTTTATTGTAACGATAATTCTACCGCAATTTCTTTTTGCACAAGACAACACGCCAAAACCTAAAAAAAGTGCAATCAGATCATATCGCGAAATGATTACCCAACCTCCCCCAAAAGACGAATCGCAAAAAATAATTTTGCACCAATACTACAAAATCACAATCTCACCGCAAAAATTTACAGTTCCGCTTTTGAAACACCGTATTAACGTATTCCCATTGGAAACGAAATACGACAATGCTTATCCATTTTATGTTGAGGCGAAACTGAAGTTCAACGAAATCAAATTCAATCAACTACAGACCGTTTGGAAATCCGACCCATATCGGCTGCTCGATTCAACTAAAGACGCAGATAAATGCACTCAGCTGGAATTTAATAGATTTCCGCTTTATTCACATTATTCATCAAAACAAAACTTAATACCGGTTGACGGAGTAGATGAAGAGAGAATTTACCACAAATTGGATGATGTTTATAAATTTCTTGAAAAAGGAAGCAAAAGCCGATTGTATAACTGGTCAGAAAGTGCTGAGCTTAAAGGAATCGCAACTCTATTGTCGTTCGTTCAAGAAATGCGTGAGCTTGCGCGTTATTTGTCGGATAAAGCTGATTGGGAAATTCGCAACGGTAAATTCGATGACGCAATCAAAACAATTAAAACCGGTCTTGCATTGGGAAATCACGTCAAAAATTCAATTCCATATAACACATTTGTCGAAATGCTTGTTGGCATAGCAATCAACGGCGTAATGTACAAACAACTTTTCCATCTAATTTCTCAGCCTGACGCCCCAAACCTTTATCCGGCTCTCACTCAATACCAACCCAACACCAATGTTATTTCAGTAATCAATTCGGAACGATCTTTCTGGCTCTTAAATAGTAACTTCAATCCCGAAATACTCGACAATATTGATAAAGCTTCCAATGAAGTTTGCAAAAACGTTCTTGAAGAGATTGCATTAGTATTGGCATACAATACTAATGGAACATCAGACGATTTGTATGATAAAAAAGCACCGAAAGTGTCGCAGATAGTATCTGTATTTTGTGTTTTATTATATCAGCCTGCAAAACAACACTTGCGCGATAGCGGCTTATCAGACGAAAAAATTGAATCGCTTTCGTTATATCAAATTGTTGTACCTTATTTGATTAAGAGAGTTCAACATTTTTATGATTTGATGTGTATTGAAGCGACATTTGAACTCGGTAAATCGTATTCGGCATTTCGATCTAACGAAACGGATATTGTGGATACATTGGATTATATTAATCCGGTTGATCTTTTTTTGAGATTAGTTTTGCCCCCGACGTATGCTGCTCAATGTGCAGTTCTGCGTGAAAGCCAAACGATTGACAGACTCAAAATTATCGAAGCAATCAGATATTACGCCGCCGTGAACAATGGTAAATTACCCGAATCGCTCGATGCAATTACGGAAGTCCCCGTCCCAAAAATTTGCCCCTTAACCGGACGACATTACAACTATAAACTTGAAGGCAAAACAATAACTATTGATTACAACATAATGAACCATCCAAAATCCAGTACATCAATAGACAACAACGCACGTATGCAAATCGTTTTAGAATGACATACTTATGACACTTGAAAAATCAAAGAATTGTTTGTGAAGATTGACGAAATACAAACTATATCAGTTTCTATTTCAAATAATTTAAAACTTTAACCACAGTTAAAAAAATGAAACGTTTACTATTTTTGTTTCTACTACTTGTTTTTTCGTACACTTCAGTGTCTGCAGCAAATTCAAGTAAATTATCACAGTTAATAGAAGAGGAAACAATTATTGTTGCGCAAATTGATCTCACTCAAATTGATCTTGATAAGATCGATTTAGCGAAATTTGCAATTCCTGAACCCTTGTTGCAAAATTACAAACAAAAAATAATAACTTTTACAAAACAATTTAAAGAAGTTCTTGCAGTAAGTAGATTAAAAACCGTGTACTTGATCGGTAATATCAAAACAACAGCATTTTATTTCGCAGTCCTAAAAACAGACGACGTAAATTTGAATGTTTTTTACAAAATTGCAGAGATTAGAGAAACCGCCGATTTCAAACTCATAATACCGATTTTACGTTCAAAAGACATTATAAAGTCAAAGAAATATCGTAATCGAGTCGCCGATTTAACTGTTCCGAGAAAAAATCCTAAACTTCGTAAAGAATTTGAGGAAGCGCTCAATGCAGTTGAAGGTTATCCGATCAAGATAGCAATATCAATTCCTGAATTCGTCAAATATGTTTTGCGGGAAACAAAACCAATAATATTTGAAGACGATAAGAAGGTCGATTTTTCTTTATTGCTTAATTTATTCTGTTGGCAGGCGATTGGAATTGATCCCTTGAAACCTGAAATTCACGCCGTTACAGAATCCCAAACCGAAAATAAATCACAAGAATATTTGACCGAAGTAAACGACTTTTTGGATGCAGCATTCGAGAAAATTATAAAATTTTCAAAATCTAAAATTGCAGGAGAAAATCCTGATAATGATCCAATAATTTCGATTGTCCAATTTTTAATAACACGGCAAAAAATAATCCGCGACCAAATTATTCCCAAATTGCAAGGCAAATCACTTGTTTTGCATTATTCACCTGAAGACTTAAAAGAAATCTTCAAAAAGTTTTCATCTGATTTCGCGACAATATTTACAGTGTTACAGAATTTACAGACTCGCGACAAATGCAGAGATAGTATAAAACACATTCTTATTGCTTTTCATAACTATCACGATGTAAACAATATGTTGCCGCCGGCGTTTACAGTTGACGCGAATGGCAAACGGCTGCATAGTTGGCGTGTGCTGATATTACCGTATATTGAGCAAAATGCGTTGTATAAAAGTATTCGTCTAAATGAACCTTGGGACAGCGAATACAACAAACAATTCCACGATAAAATGCCCGAAATTTACCAATGCCCCGAAAATAATTCAAAACAAAAAAATCGAGATACAATCTACTGCGTTGTTGTCGGCAAAGATGTAACTTTCAAAGAAAATGGTAAAGGATTGAGTTTTGAGCAAATAACCGACGGGACTTCCAACACCGGAATTATTTTTGAACGCAAAGAGCCGGTCTGTTGGATGAAACCGGAAGACATTGCACAAGAAGATGCTTTCAAAGGAATAAACAAAGGCGGTGATAAAGGAATCCGCGCTAATCACGGTAAAACAACGAATGTAGGTTGGATAGATGGCTCTGTTCAAATTTTATCGGAGGATCTGACACCAAAAATATTACGCGCAATTTTGACTCCAACCGGAGGAGAAGTTGTAGATTGGCGCAAGTAATTCGAACGTACTACACCACAAAAATAATACAAATATACTGCTTGTACTATAAATTGTGCGACTCAAGAGCGTATACTGTTTGTACTATAAATTGCGTGCCTCAAGAGCATAAAAGCCTGCTTTCCGATAGGTAAGCAGGCGGCGGCAAACGAAATTTTAAGTGTGAACAGTTTATCTCATCACACTTGTATTTTCGGTTTTAAAATATTGTTAATTTTTATTATTGCAAAAATAAAAACCGAGTTTAAAGTGTGATGAGTATAATAACACGGTACAAAAAAATACAAGACTAAAACAAAAAACTCTCAAATTTATTCTAGTTTTTTACCATTTTTTATCCACAAACGGATAACTTTTTTCATTAACTCATTAAGAGTTATTTCGTTAGAAATAACGGCTTCCCGTAATTCTACCATATCAAAATACGGAACAGAAATACTAAACGGCACAACTCTCTCTTCAAGAGGTTTGCGTTTTCGTCCAGCCTTTTTACGAACAAGTTTTTTTCCCTTTTTTGCAGTCATATTCTAAAAAATATTTTAATGATTTTATTAAAAAATTATTTGTAACTATTCAGTGATTATTTTTTGTGTTGCGAAAAGTCTAAATCTACAGCGTTATTGCTTTATTCTAACTTGCCATAACGAAAAAATAAAAACTCAAACATCTTGCCGAATATTTCCTATTATTAGAGTTTCCACAAGGACTTATCCATGATTTATTTTTCCTGTATTAGTCTTGGCAAATACCAAGAATAAATCGTCAGTCCACAAGATATATTATAATAGTTGTCCCTGAAAAAGTCTTTTTGTTGTTTTAATGGTAGCCAACTTGTTCGTGGCGATTTCGTTTGAACATCAGAAAGGGGACTCCTTGTCAATTAATTTTGATAATATTTGCAAGGTTTTAAGGAAAATCTCGGATAAAACAATAACTACATTGCAAATTATAACTCTCATTTGCAATCTGATAAGCCCGGAATTTATAGCACCAAATGACTTTTGCAGGAACAACTATAATACACGTTGTAAAACACTCCGATAAAAAAGAAATTTTTCAGATAATATTTTTGTTCAGAAAGTTGCTCTGTAACATTTATTACAAATTTATTTTATCCACGAATTGACATGAAGTTCCCTTAATTAAAACCTTTGTGTTCTTTGTATTTTGTGAGATTGAGTGGAATATTAGCGATTTTCATTTACTAATTGTACGATCATTTTGTAAATTTTCGGCATTGTGCCAACAGTAAAAACGCGTGCAAATTTGACCTGCGAATTCTTACAAATATCGCCCAACTCAAAATCAAGATCATTGACCGTCTCCATACTCTCACAAAAAAAACCTATCGGCGAAATAATTATATTTTTTGCTACGTTTATTTCTTTTTCAGTTGTTTGTTGTACAAGGGTTGTGATCTTATCTTTTATTGTCGGTTCAAGCCATTGAGAGTTTTGATTGTGATTTCCAGAGTTAATCGGTTGACTTTGAAACAGAAGTTCCCATTTTACACCGCATAAATCTTGACAAATTGAACAACACTTTTCCATTACCGCCCGACAAGCAAAATTCAATTGTTCAACATAATTTTCAACAAACGGATCGCTTTTTGGAATACTGTGTGCAGTGAAAAAGATTGAAGTTTCCGGTTTGTATTTATTATTATTATTTTTTTGGCGTATAATTTCGTCACACAATTTTTCAGCTTGCGATTCAATAAATAACGGTTGATCAAAAGGCAAAGGTAAACGCTCAATAACCGGAGCTTTATCACCGATTTTTTTACGAGCTTCCTCAATTGCATAAGAATAACGACGATTGCCGGCAGTCGAATCAAACGCGGAAGTTATAAAACATTTCGCAAAACTTACTCCATCATCCGCCATTTTTGCAATAACATCTTCAATAAACGGACGCCAATAAAGATTGCCAAGATAAACACGGGTCGGCGAACCAATTTTGTCAAACTCCAACTCAATCCCGAGCAATAACTCTTGGCATTGTTCATTCAACGGACTAAATTTACCATTGCGTTTAGCGAAATCGTAATATTTTATTGTAGCTTTTTCTCTATGAGTTTGCGAAATATTTTTGCCCCCCAACAACCTCTCCAAAAACGGAACAACATCCGCCTCAATATAAGGCGCACCATAAGAAATCAATAAAAACGCATCCAAATTTTTTAAACAATTCACGCTTGACAACCTCTAATAATTTGTATAATTCCAATATTTGATAAATTTGTAATAATCGTTTTTATCGTTAAAAATTCGCATTCTAATAAAAATCATAACATTGATCGTATAAATATCGAACACACTTTAGCATAAATTGGTTAAAAGATTGTTTTCCCAACTTGATCCTCTACTCACAATCGGTATTTTCAGGATTATTATAATGATCGTTCAAGTTTACACCGAAAAATAATAAATGTACGATAAACAAGAAATACGATAAACAAGAAAACACATCTTGTGATTTTATCCAATATATTTGTTCTATGTTGATAAATTTCACGAAAGGTTCAATACAATAGTACAAATACGATTGGAGAAAATTTATGTACACTTTAGTTGAATTGAAAGGATAAAATTATTAAGGAGAATAAAAAATGTTGGTTACAATTTTACGAATGGTTTTGACTTGTGTTATTATTTCAACTCTTGCTTGTCCGCTTTTTGCTCAAGGCGGCGGTAGCGGCGGCGGCAATAATACTGGCGGTGGCGGTAGTACGGGCGGCGGCGGAAGCGGTTCGGGAAGCGGCAATTACGGCGGAGGCTCAATCGGTAACTCTACAAACTCATCTTCATCTAATTCTTCAGATGTATCTACAGATACGACATCGCCGCTTGGTAATATTGGATTACAAGAATTTGATGCCGAACGTCCAGCATTTATTGGAGTTGATTCATCTGCGAAATTTGTTGGTACGGATGACTTATTTGACACCAGTAACACCTCGTCCGGCAGAACAACATCAAACACCACCCGCACCACCCGTACCACAACCACACGACGTACAACCACTGCAAACCGATCAATGTCCCAAAGTACAAATAGAATAACTAACGCCGGTCGAGCAATTGCATCTACAGTATCGTTTGAACCAAACGATTCAGAATCATTTAACACCAAATTACGAACTTTTCCCACAAGCCGCTTAACAGAAATCAAAACAAAAATTTTACGTCTGCCAAATTTGACTTTAAATGCGGCTCAATTTGATATTTCAGTTGTCAGTACTTCGTCGGGAGTAGTTGCGGAATTGACGGGAGTTGTAGGAACAGAACGAGAGAGTAAAATTTTGAAACAATTTTTGTTGCTTGAACCTGGTATTGATCGGGTCAAAAATGAGTTAAAAATTGAACCGGTAACAAAATTGCCAAAATAAATTTAACGCGCAATAAGTATTAGACCTTTTCGCTAACCAGTAGGAGACCACCCCTGACCCCTCCGAAGGAGGGGAATAAGAAGACGCCTCCTTCGGAGGGGTTAGGGGTGGTCTCGGAGTAGTTAAAGGCGGTTTTTCGTTGTAGGTTTTTTGTTGCGTTGATGTGTTTTTAGGTTAGAGAAAAGGTCTATTTTTTATAACTGTTAAAAACTGAATATAGGGAACCTCTAAAAATAACATTTACTTAAATACAAATTGGTTTTACAAAATTATTGTCCCATTAATCACTATGATCCATTAGGTACCTAACGTTTTTTGTGCAGAGACAATAAGGACAAATAGGAGATAAGGGACAAGAATTCTCCAATAAAAACTCTGTGATTAAAAATGTATTTTTAGAGGTTCCTTATAGTTGACTTGCTCTTTATACTTGAATTTTCAGTTTTATATTTTTCAATGTTATTCAAAATAAAATTGCGTGATATTTTTATTTGTCAGTATTATTTCGGCATTATGTTGACGTAGTTAATTATTATTTTTACCCGATTCTCAAAACAATTTTAGTGGATCATGAATCGTTATGTGAAATCCAAATTCACAACTGTTTATTCAAAACGTATTTAGAGGAGTAAAAAATGAAACGTTTTATCAATCCTTACACTGATTTCGGATTTTTGAGATTATTCGGTGATCCTAAAAATAAAAATCTGCCGATTGATTTTCTCAATACAATAATCCCTGCAAATTATCAAATTGAGGATTTAACGATTCTAGAAACGGAAAATG